>JACDEQ010000067.1:0-8151 GCA_013816225.1 Armatimonadota bacterium
GAGATAACCCGTCCGGTATAATATCGCGCGGGCTGTAGATTGGCAGAGCGAAAGTATATTTTTGTTACGGGCGGCGTTGTTAGCGGAATCGGCAAAGGCATCGCCGCCGCCAGCATCGGTAGGCTCCTCCGCAACCGCGGCTTCACAGTCGCCCCTGTAAAGCTCGACCCCTACATCAACGTCGACGCTGGCACTATGAACCCGTTCCAGCACGGCGAGGTGTTCGTTACCGAAGACGGCGCCGAAACCGACCTCGATCTCGGCCACTACGAGCGGTTCATGGACGTGTTCTGCTCCGGTCTCAGCAGCGTTACGACCGGCTCCGTCTATCGATCCGTTATCGACAACGAGCGGCGAGGTGACTACCTCGGCGCGACCGTCCAGGTCATCCCGCATATCACCAAAGAGATCAAGGACCGCATTCTCGCGGTCGGCGAGAAGGACGGGGTCGACGTGGTACTCGCCGAAATCGGCGGCACGGTGGGCGACATCGAGAGCCTTCCCTTCCTGGAAGCCGTCAGGCAATTCCGCAAAGACGTCGGCCAGGAGAATGTGATGTACGTCCACGTGACCCTGATCCCGCAAGTCGGGCCGTGGGGCGAGATCAAGACCAAGCCCACCCAGCACAGCGTAATCAAGCTGCGCGAGATCGGAATCGCGCCCGATCTCCTGATCTGCCGCACCGAGCTCCCGATGTCGCAAGACCTAAAGGACAAAATCTCGCTCTTCTGCGACGTCCGAGTCGAGGCCGTCGTGGAGTCGATGAACGTCGACACGATTTACGAGATCCCCGGCATTTACGAGGCTTCCGGAGTGGGCGACTTCGTCACCGGCCGCCTCGAGCTTCCGGCCAACAAGCCCGACCTCGCGGAGTGGGAGGAAATCGTCTCGCGGATCAAGGAGCCGAGCGGCAACGTTCGGATCGGCGTCGTGGGCAAGTACACCGAGAACGGCGACGCTTACAAGTCGATCCAGGAGGCGCTCGTCCACGGCGGGATCGCGAGCGAGGCGCGAGTGGAGATCGCCTGGATCGAATCTTCCCTGGTCGAATGCGGGTCGCCCGAGAAGCTACTCGAAGGCCTCGACGGGCTGATAGTCGCCCCGGGCTTCGGCGAGCGCGGGGTGGAGGGCAAAATCCGCGCCATCCAGATCGCTCGGGAGGGAGGGCTTCCATTCCTCGGCATCTGCCTGGGGATGCAGCTCGCCGTGGTCGAGTTCGCCCGCAACGTCTGCGGCCTTGAGGGCGCTAACAGCGAAGAGACCACCCCCGACGCGCCGCACCTCGTCGTCCACCTTCTGCCCGAGCAGAAGGGCGTTTCCGCTAAAGGCGCGACCATGAGGCTCGGCAGCTACCCCTGCAACATCTTGCACGGCAGCGCTGCCGAGAAGCTATTCGGCACCAATCGCATCGTCGACCGGCACCGCCACCGTTACGAAGTCAACAACGACTACCGCGAGCGGATGGCCGCCGAAGGCCTCGTCTGCTGCGGTGTCTCACCCGACTACCGCCTCGTCGAGATGATCGAATTGCCGACGCACCCGTTCTTCATGGGCACTCAAGCGCACCCCGAATTCCGCAGCCGCCCCAACCGCCCGCATCCGCTGTTCGCGGGCCTGGTGCGGACGGCGATGCGTGGCGCGACTGCCGACTGCCGACTGCCGACTGCCGAGACGGCAGAGCTCGAGTCGGCAGAGTCCAAACTATAGCCAAGGCGGCAGGAGCCGTCCCCGATTTCCCGATTCCCCGTCGTCAGTCACCAGTCGTTTCCCCGGTCCGCAGTCTCCAGTCTGAAAAGAAGCTCCCCGCGAATGCCGAGTGCCGACAGAGTTCCGGAGCCCCGAACTGAAAAGTGAGATGAGCCTCCGCCGTTTTATGGGCATCGAGCATGTTCTCCAAGCATATGCTTGTCGGCTCCGAACATCTTAGAGCAATCCCGCGCATCGCAGGGCACCCTCATTATATCACGACTGCCGACTGTCGACTGTCGACGGGGATTGGGATGGCGGCCCCAAAGGGAAACCGATTCGTCGCCCGGCTCACGAACCCCGCCGCCATCAAAACCTCAGGAATGGAAGCGCCTGGTGCAGGGTGAATCCCAGCTTCTAGTACATCCCCTTCGCAGGATTGTCGGACTCGGTGTGCAGGAAGGCAGCGTCGCCCTGGCTCTGCACCTGGTGAGCGGGGATGGCAACGAAGCGTAGCACAACAGGGGCTGGGAAACTCGCAGAATCGGAAAGCTGCGAATAGGCGGAAAAATTGTCAGCATCGTGCGCAATCTCGCTTGGTTCGAAGCACCGAGGCATTGGCCAGGATCCGAAAACTGGAGCTGCCGAACCAGCAAGTGAATATCGACATAGTGCCAGTAGATATAACAGGGTGACCGCGGAATCCTGCGCCGGCGTCTTCCCGTTTAACGATGACCCAGGCCGGGTTCTATGAGTGGACTACCAAATGGGGGTAGACCAGACCAATTGCCAGTTGGCTGATTCCTCTCCAATCGCGGGGTTCTGGCGATCCCAGTCGTCTCTAGAGGCCTTTTTTGCCAAGCCAGTCTTGCATCGCCTTGCCGGTGAGTTCTTCGGTGGAGTTGCCGAGGCGTATGTAGAGTTTGTTGTCGAGGTAGTGCGGGGAGGGGCCGGGGGTTACTACGACGCGGCAGATGGGTTTGTCGTCGAGTTCTACGAAGGTGACTTTGACTTCGTGGGTAGGGATTGGGGCGATGCGGGTTTTGAGCAGGTCCCACAGTTTGTTCTCGAATCCGTCGGCGTCCTTAGTCTTCCCGAGCAGCGCGAAGTCGGGCTCTATACCGATGATGGTTTTGTTGTTGTGCACACCGATGAGCAGCGTTCCTCCTTCGGTGTTGATGAACGCGCAGACGGTTTTTAGGGCCGAGTGGAGCACGTTCTTTCGCGCATTGGCGAGTTTCTCGTTGCGCTGGTTCTCTGGTACGGCGAGGATCTCGGGGCCGTTTGGGTCCACGCATTCGAGGGACTGCTTGAGTTCGACGCTTGCACTTTCGCCGGCGGCAATGAGGTTGCGCACTTCTTCGATTAGAGTCCCCCTCTCCGCTTCGAGCTTCGCGAGCCATTCGTCGTAAGTCGGGGCCTCGTGTTGGTGGAAGTAGAGGAACTCGACCCGGCTGTCGATCTCGTCTTCCCGCTCGCTCACGTCAACATCGGTGTGCAGGTCGATCGCCTTGGTATCGAGAATGGCCCGGACGAGGCGTTCGATAGCTGCGCGGTCGTTGGGCTCTGCCCGGGGTACGCGACATCGCGCAAAGTTCGATCTTAGTAACTGTCTGCCGTTTTGAATTGGCGGACAAAAGCGCTCAATCTCGGCCCAAAAGCATTTGCTGTTCATGACTCCTAGAAGGTACATGTCGGCAGACGGAAGGATGTATAGGGAGTCGTTCGTGTAGGTCGCTGCAGCGTCGAACGAAAAGCATGGCCGCACCTGAAAGCGTTGCCAAATAATCTTAGGGCCCTCAAACTCGGAGTAATAAGCGCAGGGCCTGAGCTCCCACCAGTTCATCGACTCAGGGTTATAGTCCGATCTCATCGATAGGACTTGTTTGAACCTTTTCAAGTGCGAAATAATTGCGCCAAATCTCTCAATCCCGTTTCCGATTTCCGCCTTTATCAGGAAGTTGTGTGGCTTGGCTAGGGAGTATCGATTAATGTCGCGGCCGCGGGCAAAGGGTTTCAAATAAGGTTGGCACAGAGGGTCCCTGGTCAAAATCTCCGCTCGTTGCCGTTCATCGATCACAAAGGCATGCGTAACACCCAGGTTGATGCCGCTCCATATCTTAGCGCTGGCAAATTCCTCAATCGGAACGAGGTGTTCGACCAACAAGGAATCCGGCGCAGACGAAAGCGCCCAGGTACCTTCGCCGAGGGTTCGTTGATTGAACGGCGAACCGCTCTCGGCCAAGGCTAAGGATGGGTTCTCCACGGTCGCCCAATCTTTGCTTTCCAGGAATCTAAACGGGGTTTCCTCCGCCAGGATCGCCTTTTGGAGGCTCACGATGCATGGATAAGCAGTTGCCGTAAAGACCGGCAACTGCCCGATGTCTAGGACAAAGCGCAGCGTCGTCTCCTGTAGAAAGGTCTTTCGGACCCCTCGGCCATAGCCTGAGGTCATCCATTTGTTCGAGCTTATGTAAACGAGTTGCCCCCCGTTTTGCGTCAGCTGAAGACCCCTTTCATAGAAGTAAACATAGAGGTCCGCTTGTCCGGAATACACTCGCGGAAATTGTGACCGGAGTCCTGGCTTTCCCGCGATACGCTGATACCTCACATATGGGGGATTGGCGAGAACCACATCGAATCCCGATTGCCTTGCATCGGGTTCGTCGAGGAACACGTCGAAGAATTCAACTCGCCACTCGAACCTGTTGCTGTCCTTTGTCGCACTGCCGGTAACCTTTACCCGTAGTTCGGCGAGTTTGCCTTCGAAGGCCAGCCTTACACTAAATTTTTTTTCGCCATGTAATTCCTGATATTGTTGTCGGAGACTGCGCAGGTGGAGAATGGTTTCTGTAAGATTCCAAACATCGAGACCCGATTGCTCACCCTTCTTTTGCTTCGACCAATCGATTGGTTGGGATGGGTCGGGGCCTAGTAGGCTGTCGCCAGTCTCGATCTTATATTCGAGGTTGGGCAATGGCTGGGGCCGCTGACCTGTGTCCTCGACGAGCAATGTAAGCCATAGGCGGAGCATCGCGGTGTTGGTGGCGAACGCTTGCAAATCGACGCCGTAGATGTTGTTCTCGATGATGTGAAGTTTTCGCTGATGTTCTTCTTTGGCAGGGTCATCGCTAAACCGGCGATCCTGGCGTTGCAAGAACGCAAAAAGGGCATATAGCTCTTGCAGCATGCCGAGCAGGTACGCGCCGCTTCCGCAAGCGGGGTCCACGACTTTGATTTCCTTGAGCGCGTCGAAAGCCTTGTTGCCCTCAGCATTCGTCAGGGCGCAATTAGGATGGTCGAAAACGAGCCCCCGGGCCCTGTCCTCGGGCAGGCCCTTGCTTCGCAGGTAGCCTACTAGCGCTTCGCGGCACATGAACTGCACGATCTCGCGGGGGGTGTAGTAGCTGCCGGTGTCGTGGCGCTTACTGCTGATGGTGAGCTGTTCGAAGATCTTGCCGAGGATTTCGGGGTCGACGGCGACCTGGACGTCGAGCGGCGAGCTTTCTTCGACCGTGAAGTTGTATCGGTAGAATAGGCCGTCTGGGCCGAGGAGTTCTTCGAAAATGCGATCGGGGATATCGACCTTCGGATCTGCAAAACGGTGATCGTCGTCGAAGAGGCCGCCGTTTAGATATTCCACGTCACCGATGAGCGGGCGTGATATTTCATGGACCTTCTCGCTGGTCGGGTGGTTTGCGGCATTGAACAGCGCGTTGAGGCGAGTCGGCCAGAACGGATTGATTCCATCCTTGCCGCTTTCCCACAGAGCACGAAGATAATCGGGCCGATCATTTAATTTCAGCCAGCCCTTTTTCTCAACGAAGCGCAAGAAGATCAATCGATTGAAAAGCGTTTGAATGAACAATCGCCGCTCACCTTCGTCGGGGAGCGCCTTTGCGACGGCATCGCACGCGTCGAAGAACAGATCGCTCAGATTCGTGAAGAAGTCCTTGGTTAGCTTTTCGACGTCAAATGCTTGCGTCCAATCTCGGTGCCACTCCAGTTTGTTCAGGTTTTTGACAGCTGTTCTTGCTTCGAGCATGTCGCTCCATTCGAATCGCCGAAGTTTCGCGCTGGCGAGCTTGTCGCCACGGAAGTGTCCGAGAGTGAACCCATCACTGTGCTTGCAGATAAAGAGAATGTCGTCGTGCGGCCACGTCGGGTTTGCGTGTGTTGCGCGGGCTTTGGTGGCGACTTCGTTGAGTATCGGGCGAAGGGCCGAGCGCTTCATTTCGTTCTCGCCGAAATCCACAAGGAAGATCCCCCATTGTTGGTCGTCGCTCAGCTTTTGGACCGCAGCGAGGGATTCCACGCCGGATAGTCTTTCCTTATCGATGCCGTAGAGATCGGCGACGGCCTCGAACGTTCGCCACTCATCTTGCGGCCAACCGAGCTTGCGGTGGAATAGGCTCGCAAGGTCGTCAAACGAGGAAACGCCCTTGAGATCGCCTGAGTCGATACTCATGCGTAGCGGAGGCGGCCTTTCGGCTCGGGAACTTCGCGGCCATGCTTCTTGGCGGCGGCGACCCAGAGCGCGGCGGCCTCGTCGAGGTTTCGCAGGCACTCCTCGCGGGACTTGCCATCCGCAATGCAGACGGGAAGCTCGGGGACCTCGGCCAGAAACTCCTGGTCCTCCTCGCTCCACCACATAATCAGTTCATGCTTCATCGCCTTTCGCTCCCAGCGCATATTGTTGCACGAGCCTGACTTAGACATCAGCCGACTTCCATCCAACAAACGAGTTCTGCCTGATAATCCTGTGGTACTTGCATCTTGAAGAGAATCTTGTCGATGCATTTCTTCTCGACCTCTTTGCGCAAGCGCGTTCGGTCTTGCGGATTCGTATCGACTTTGCGGAGCATGCCTTCATCGCAGACAATGGCATCATGGACCGTTTGCAAGTCTTCCGTGATCTCGCCCGTGTCGCGATCCATGAGAAACCATCTCGTTTCGTACGTCGGCGCAATATCGGGTTCGGAGGCATCGTAGCCGATGGGGACGCGGTAGCAGAGAAAGAGGTATTTGCCTTGTTTATCTCCCTCACCGCTCGCACGGCCAGAGCCCGCGAGGACCTCTCCCAGGGGGAGAGGGGATGTGGTGGGCGCTTTGCCGGAGTAGATGCGGTTCGGTAAAGTTTTGGTTTCCTCCCATAGTTCGGGGTGTGCGGCTTCCAGTTTCAAAGCGTCGCGTCGGAGTTTCTCGGCGACGGATTCGGCGCCTTCGCCGAGATTGAGATACAGGTCCATCGCACGCAGGTTGTCGCTGGCTTCCAGGACGGGCGCCTCGATACCCAGAGCGCGATTGATAGTCAGAAGCTTGCCGGTGATGGTGCGATAGAGCCCGAGAACGCTATCGAGCTCAGACGGCGGCAAGAAATTGTAGACGTAGACTTTGTCGTATTGGACCGGCTTGGACGGGTCCATTCGGCGGTCGACGCGCCCGATGCGCTGCATCAGCCGCACGGGATTCCAATGCAGGTCGTAGTTGACGATAATATTCGCATCCTGCAGATTGAGGCCCTCGGACAGCACGTCGGTGGAAATCAGTATTCGTATCGGCTCGCGGAGCGCCTCCTTTAGCTCTCCTTCGTTTTCGCAATTATAATGCGGCGCGAATCGACGGATGATTTTTTCGCGGTTGCCCACGTTGCGCCCGGAGTCCACTTCCACAATGGCGTCGCCCGGAAAATGACGGTTTAGGTGTTCTTCCAAATAGCGCGCGGTGTCCTTGAACTCGCTAAACACGACGAACTTGTCATGCGCAAGTCGAGGCGCATTGCGAATTCTATCGACCAAAGCTTGCAGTTTGGCGTCGTTGTCGGGGTCGATAATCGCGTGGAGCTCGCGCAGAAGCCCGGCGAGGCGCATAGCATCGGTTTCCAGCAAATCCACCCAGCGAATTTCGTTAGCGCCAAATTGCTTGAGGTCATTTTTAACTTGGCCGATCTTTCGCTCTTCGTAGAGGGTCAGCGGAAGCATTTCTTCTTCGTCGTCCTCCTGGGACGGATCGAGTCCCAGCCTCTTTCTGCGATTATCTTCGAGCTTCTCGTTTACTTCGGCGTACTCACCTAGAAACGCGGCATGCTTTAACGGACTGATGGATTGGAGAAGGACCAGGTGCTTGTAGAGCAGGTCTTCGATCGACGACTGGAGCGCCTGGCCGCTCGATTCGAGGCGCTTGAGCAACATCGTACGAATAAGGCCGACGACGTTGGATTGCTCCTGCAGGGCTTGCGTATCTCGCTGGTTTTCTTCCTTGAATTTTTCGGTTTCGTAGATGACCAGGCTGAGTTGCGGGTTCTTTGTGTCGAACGCTTTGATCAGCTTTGGAAAGAGCTCTCCGTAGACTTCCTTTAGAGAGTAATCGATTACCTCCGGTTTTTCGCGCACGGGGAACTTGACGGTCTCGTCTTCCTGCTTTTCGAGTTTTTTCACGTACGACCGCGAGCGCTGCACGATAATG
>JACDEQ010000067.1:8161-9458 GCA_013816225.1 Armatimonadota bacterium
TTTAGAAAGTCCTCGAAATCCGGCGACTGGAAAATGTTCAGCGAAATCTGGTCGGTTGCCCTCCCCAGCTTTTCGCCGAACCAGCCGCGCAGTTTGCTTACGCCTGTTTCTTGGAATTTGTCTTGTTTGTCCTGGGCTACGTAATTGATGAGGAAATATAAATCCAGCAGCGAATTATTTACCGGTGTCGCCGTGAGCATATACACGATACGGTCTTTGGTCAGCCGCTTCAGCTTAAGGCTTCGGTTGGCGTTGGGCACGCGGAAGTGGTGCGCTTCATCGATGAGGATCACGTCATATCGCGCCCGCAATTTTTCGATCCTCTCATCGGTGATCGTGTCGTCGCGCCCGAAGTCGGTCATAGGAATAACGCGAATGTCGTGCTGATAATCGGGGTGCGAGTCGAAGTCGTCTGGGAAAAACTTCGAGAGGTTCTTGTTCCACACCGAGGGGATTGCGGCCTTGGGCGCTATGACGAGGACGCGCTGGCGCTCTTTCAGCGCTCTGGCGATCAGCATGAGGCCAACGTATGTCTTGCCGAGGCCCACACCGTCACAAAGCAACCCGCCGCCCCAAGTCTTGGCCATGTGGACCAGGTCGTGATAGGCATCCTTCTGGTATCGGGCAAGCTGCTGATAGATTTCGTTTTCGGCTTCCCACGAGTTTTTATCCGGCTCCATCTCGGCGAACCGTTCGCGCATGGCCTGCAGGTAGAGCAGGAAGGGATGGTAGACGCGGACGTGCGGCCCGATGACCTTTAGGAGGGCGTCGCGGATATCTTCGGCCTCGTTCCAGAACTTCTCGTACCATTCAGCAAGCTTGGCCAGCTGTGAATCGTCCTTGGTGTGGAGGTTGAGCTCGAGGTTTTTCGTTAGGCCTTTCTTTGTGAAATTGCTCGAACCGATGATGCCGTAGTTCGTTGGGCTGTCCGTGTAAAAGTGGTACGCCTTTGCGTGGAACTTTTCTCTTGTGTGGACCTTGGCGTCGATTCTCCCTTCGGCAATTGCTGTACTGATCGTCTGGAGAGCCTCCAAGGCCTTCCAATCGTCATCGGTTTTTACGCGCTCGATCCCGTTTTCCGACCTGTTGTTCAGCTGGCCGATGAGCACGTCGCGCGTCGTGCGGCCCGTTTCGTCACCCAGGAGAAGGCGAATCGAGTCCAAGGCTTGCCAAGCGCCATCCAGGTCGACGAGAGAACCGACCTCAAAATAGCCGGTCGCGATGTCGAGTCTGTGCGCCTCTCCCATGAGGCGTCGAATGGCTTCGAGCATGGTATTGCCCGGTTGATTGTCGATGA
>JACDEQ010000068.1 GCA_013816225.1 Armatimonadota bacterium
GATGGTATGGCTCAGATGGACCTTCGCTCCAATCGACAAACATCTTGTAATCACTTCCGCTGACTGAACTGGAATCCACCACGATTCCTATATCTTCCAGATACTTAACGTCCGACGGCAGAAGAGCAAACGCGCCCGCGCGAAATGACGTGGCTTTAATGCGATGCGACTTGAGCATGTCCTTCGCCATAAAAATAATGTTGCCGCGAACCTTCGGGTCTTCAACGTAACCGCGGTCGTTTTCGAAATAAACATGCATACCTATTTCGTGCCAGCTCGGAATTTTGTGGAGGTATTCGCGATAATAAAGGTTGGTGTTCGCAGAGGGGTCGCTTTCGCTGATATGGATTAACCACGTAATGGGAACAAAAAGTTTTTCGGCAAGTTTGATGATTTCGGCGGTGTAGCACCGGTCGTGGTGGGCTGCTTTGCAGTCCACCGTCAGGGCAACTGTCGGCATGTCTGTTCTCTTCTCCTGTGTCGGGCGCTGTCCGCGACGGGTCTATCTTAGCCCGTTTTGCAAAACAAAAATGGGCCGCCCGAAGACGGCCCTTTCCCCTGTTGGTAATGGCGGTTATCTCTTGCGACGGCTCGCGACCCTCCGTCGCATGAAAAAGAGAGGCCCGTGCCGGAGTCGTATTTGGGTGAAAGGTTTGAGGAGCACCTAAGCGGCCAAGATCGCGGGCCCTTGAAATTGCCCGCCGCTTCACCCGGGGGTGGTGGGCGGGGCGGATGAATGTTGTACGCACTTCTATCTACGCTGGCGCGAGCCGACTTATGACGTCCTACGGCGCGGTAATTTTCACCACGGTCGAGCCTTTCTCGTTGCCGGTCGTCGTCATCACGTAGACCTTGAACCACGCGGCGCTTCCGGGAGCGGGCGGCCGAAGTTCATATCAAGGTCACTCTGTTACCCGCGGTACTGATAGAGGTCGAAGTGTCGACGAAAGTCAGACTTCATCGACATATCCTCGTTATATGTTCTTTGCATCGACACAGGAATCGCCCCTCGACAATCAGCTATTCGGGCTCCGCATAGGCTATCTCCTGCTGCGTCGTCGCCCTCTTTGTTTGCGTCGCCCTTCGAAAAGTAGCCAATCCCCACTGGGGCAATTCGGGGACGACACCCTTCAACAGCTCAGCAACCGTGATGATTTGGAGCACGGGGAATGAACGCGTCGGGTGGAGGCTGCTGTGCCAGCGGCCGGCGGATGCCGCCGCCTGCTTCATCGGGCCGGTCGGCTCTTCGAGCGTTATAAGAATTCCGCTTACCGCTCCACTGTTCGTAACGACGCCCAGCAGCCCGTCGACGAACGCTGAACCGACGGACTTCCCGCCCTTCACACTGACTATCGATTTCTTGTATTCGGCTTCGCTATCTTGGAACGTGATAATCCCGTCGATTCCCTTGTCGGCGCCCATAGCCGCCCTGTCCTTGGTGTCGCGCTCCTTACCCTGCGCGCCGACCATGGCGACGCACCACCACTCGAACTGGAACTTGTCGCTCTCGGCAAGGAAGCGGGCCGCGCCGAGGTCTTCGGGGACGCCTTTCACTTCGTAGGGAGCGAGCCCGGTTTGAAGCCCGACGCCGAGTATATCCGAGCCGTCCTTGAAATACGCCTTGAGGGCCTCGCGTCGCTTTTGCACCGGGAAGTCGGCCAGCCGCTTCGTGTCTTTGCCGGGCGTGAACTGGTCGAGGAGCCGGCGCTCCATGAGGTCGACTGCGAGGTAGGTGACGTCGATCCCGATCCATCGGCGCTTCAACTTCTCGGCGACGGCGATCGTTGTGCCGCAGCCACAGAACGGGTCGAGGACCAGGTCTCCCTCGTTGCTCGATGCAAGAATTATTCGTTCGAGAAGTGCTTCGGGTTTCTGGGTGGGGTAGCCGAGACGTTCAGAGGCCTGCGAATTGATCGCAGCGATGTCCGTCCAGATATCGCCAATCTCCTTTCCTTGAAGAGCGTCTGCATACCATGTGAGACGCGGGAAGCCTGAACCTGACGGCCAATAAATGAGGCCCGCGTTATCAAGGGCGTCAAGTCTTTCTTGACGAGAAATGCCTTCGATCCCTGCAGATTCAAGAACCGCTTGCGGCAACGCCCAATGCCGGCCAAGCGCTGTCGGATCGTAGCCTCTCCATGGTTCACCGCTTGATCCCTTACTGGTTCCGGGGCCGGTAAGCGAAATGTCTTGAAATCGACGCCCTTCGGGATCGCGCTTGCGAAAGTGTGACGCAATGTATGACTCGGATTGATCAACTCTTGGCGCCTGCCATGTAAAACCCTTGCACGGCCTATAAAACAGTAAACAATCGTGTATCCGTCCAAACTTCTTGTCCGAGGTTCTTGCCCCCGTACGCTGCCACGTAATCTCGTTCATGAAGCTTCCCCAGCCGAACACCGCATCCAAGACCAGCTTTATATAGTGGCTGGCCGTCGGGTCGCAATGGAGGTAGAGGCTTCCGGTGGGCTTGAGAACGCGGCGGAGTTCGACGAGGCGGAGCGCCATCATGGTGAGGTACGCCATCATGCTGTTGCCCCTCTTGCCCGTGTCGCCTGTGAGGAACACCTTGAGCGATTCCATGAGGTTCTTGAGCGGAATGGGGATCGCATGGCTCGTCATCAGCTCGCCAAACGCCTCCGCCGCCTCCTTGTCCCACTCCCACGTATCCTTGAACGCCGTCGCCTGCGACTCGCTCGCCTCGCCGGAGGCACTCTTGAAGAGCATGTTGTAGTCGGCTTTAGAGTTGAACGGCGGATCGAGGTAGATCAGGTCGACGGACTCGGTCTCGACGTATTTGCGCAGGATGTCGAGGTTGTCGCCATGGTAGAGCTCATTCACATCGTGAGTATGGACGCTCGGGGGCTGAGGTTCGCCCCGTCAGCTAGTATAAAGAAGCGAGGCCGATTTCTCGGCACCCGCTTCATGGCAGTTCAAGACAACCTGCTAGCGTCTACGGCGGCGAAAAGCCAACGCGACGAGCCCGACAGCCAAGCCCGTCACCGCGGCCGGTTCCGGCACTGTGTTCAGATTGTCGATTTGGACATCATTGTTGACTCCGTCGATGATCTCAAGGCTGATGAGGTCTGTCATCCCCGTCAGGGCGTATGTTTCGAGTGTCGATCCATCGGTCAACGGGATCACGTTGACCGTGACCCCCAGGTCGGAATGGATTCCGGTGAAGGTCACAAGATCGCCGGTGCCACTCAGGAACACATCGGCCATGTCGATGGCGAGCACGTCGAACGGGCCGCCGCCGATTTCCGTCATCATGAGGCCGTCGTCGTAGTAGTTGGCGAAGATGGCCGTCGAGCCCGTGTAATAGCCGAACGGATCATCTGCTGTCCAAGAGGCGATCGCTATCTCGTCGCCGGCATGCAGCAGGGACGCGAAGTTGTAGCCACCCGAGTCGACGTTGTCGCCATAGAAAGTGACGCCCGACGTTCCATTGTTCAAGAGGTCCTCGAAGTCGACGATCTGCGCGTTCGATGCCACCGTTGCGCCCGTGAGCGCTGTTGCCAGAGCCATAAGTTTCATAGATTTCATTTTATCCTCCCGGATGTTTCGATTAAGAGGGCCGAGGTTGACTGAAACGGCCCATCTAATAACCTATTGTCGTGTTGCGTTGATTTGTGACGGGAACTTTTAATGATCACCCCATCGTGATCGGCTCGGATTGTATATCGCCTCCCATCGATCCATAGATTCGTGAACGTGATGCTTCGCCACGCCTTGGGGAGATTTGGTTCGATGGATAAATGGCAGCCGTTCCGCATGGGAACCGACCTGCCCCGGACCGCCTCCTTCGATATCCTCACCCCGAGGAACCCGTAGATCACCGATTGCAGGCAGCCCGCCGCGCCGGTGACGAAATAGGTGTCCTGCGAGCCCCGCCGCTCTTGGAATTGCATGTTGCGGTCGACGAAAGGCTCCCACGAACGCTTCCAAAGGACGTACGCCTCGTCGGCGCGGCCGAGCCTGGCGGCGATGACGGCGTGGATGCTGTCGCTCATTGCCGGGCCGACTTCGCTGGTCTTGTCCTTGTATCGGTCGAACATCCTATGCTGGGTCACGAGGTCGAACGGCCATTCGAGCGGGTAGAGCGCGAGGAGCGCGGCGGCTTGCTGGTAGGTCTTTAGGTGGTCGTTGTCGTAAGTCGCCGGCAGACCGTCGCTTGCCCGGGGAATGACGACCTTCTTCGCCCATTCGTCGCTGCCTATGCGCTCGGCGGTCCACTTGGCGAGGAGGTTGGTGACGAGGTCGTTGTTTCGCAGGCGTCCCTCGTCGGGACTTTCGACGTTCGGGATTTCGATGCCCCTGGCCGTATCCCTGGCGGCGGCCTCGAACTGGCGGAACGCGATCTGCGCGACCTCGCGGGAGGTTTCGGTGGAGACGAAGCCGAACGCGGCAGCCCCCTCGATCCACCACGCGACCCACCCCGCGACGTGGATCGCGCGGGCGAATTCCTTCGGCGTGAGGTCCTCGCCGTCGGCTCCCGCTTCCCAAGGGATGTGGCGCCGCCTAAGGACGCGATCTGCCCTCCACTTGGTGGCATCCTTGGCCACGGAGGGCCGGATCAGCGCGTAGACAGGGAGCATCCACGCTTCGGCGTCCCAGAACCTGCGCCCGCGGTACTTCGCGCTGCTGACGCCCATCGGCGGGAGCATGGGGCTGCCGTTGATATAGAGGTTGAAGAGGAAGGAGTCGATAGCGCGCTGATCTTCATCGGGGCCGTCGATGATGATGCGGGTTTGGAAGAGCTTGGCGAGGTGCGCCTTGGATCGGTTTAGGATGTCGTCGTAGCGGAACGTGGGTTTTTCGGCCATCGTGCCGGAAATCCTCTCGATTGTGTTTGTATCGATCCGACGAATGATCTCCCAAGAGTGGAGATTGTCTGCCGGGGGGCTCGTTATGCGAATGTGCGCGTTCGAGGTAAAGCGCTGGGCAACGATCGGTTCTATGGGATCGACGACGGTGATGACTCGCACGAATTTAGTGCCGTCGCGCCTTTCGACAGTGTGTTCGCCGCTTCGATAGTCCAGGTGGGACTCCTTTAGCTGGAGTTCTCCAGCGTCCTCGACCTCGATGTTTACCGAAGCGGGATTGACGCTGGGCCCGAACCTGCTCGTGTGCATCTCGAAGGCGGGCAAACCCCGTCCAGTCCCGTCGGGGCCGATTCGGATGCCGAATCTCGGGTTCCCGAGGTACACGGATGGCTCGTTGGGGACGGGAGCCCGCTCGCTCATACATCCCGTCAGACAGGCCAACAGAACAGCAACGACGACTCTTCGCAGCATGTATGCGCAGTCTACCGGCTGGCCCTGGAGGGCGACGCTTAGCTAGCCACCGAGTAAACTCCCGATCACATGGATTCCGATCGGCCAGAACCCGAGCAACCCGAGATCGAGAAGACCGGCCTTCCCGAGCCGCCGGACTGGGAGTGGCAGCGCCCACAAAAGCCCGAACCCGACGCCTACGTGCCGTCCAACGCAAGGCAGGCGGTCTATTCGCGCGGAATGGGGCTCGCCATCGCGATTGGCTCTGCGTTTATAGGCCCGGTGCTGGGAGGCATCCTCATCGGGGCGTTGATCGACGGCAAGGTCGGCGGAACAGGCACGATCATCGGGCTACTCGTAGGCATGGTCCTTGCGTTCGTGCTGCTCATCCGCCTCGTGAACAAGCTGAATGAAGATAGCTGATCCCGGCCCTGTAAGCTTCGCGCTCAACTGGACGCCGGTGCTCGTGGCGGCGGGCCTCCCCATCGCATGGCTCATCGGAGGTCTTCCTGCGGGTGTGGGCTTCGCAATCGGCGGGGCGGTGTCGATAGCGTCCCTCTGGATGGCGCGCCTCGTCGTCGGAAGCTCGATCAATGAAGCCAACGCGAAGCTCGCCGAACAGGCACGACTCCAGCTCCTGCTCCTTTTGAAGGTGCCGCTTTTCGCCATTGTGATTTTTTTCACAAACTCCCTGGGCATGGGGGCGATTTCGGCCTTTTTGGGTGGCTACCTTTTGGTATACTTGGCGCTGGTTTTAGGGGCGCTGAAGCAGCCAGACACCGCCACGACTACGGATGAGAATCGGTAACCTCACAACACTATTTGCCGCGACGGAGCACGCCGCCGAACACCACGAAGGCGCGTGGTGGACTCCCGTTTTTTGGATGGTTGTCGTATTTTTCGTGATCGTCTTGCTGCTGGCCAAAGCGATTTCCGGTTCCAAGAACATGAACGTTCCCAAGAGCTACATCAGCCGCCTCGCGGAGCACGCGTTTCTCTTCATCGAGAACATGTGCCTCAGCGTTATCGGGCCGGGCGGCAAGAAATACATCCCGCTCGCGCTCACCATTTACTTGATCGTTCTGATCTCGAACTTGTTCGGACTATTCGGGCTTTACGCCCCTACGGCGTCCTTCGGCTTCACGCTCGGCCTCGCGCTGGTGGTGGTCTTCTACGTGCAGTACGAGGGTATTCGCGTGCTCGGCTTCAAAGGGTACATCAAGCACTTCATGGGCCCGGATCTCGGGATGCCCGTCTACACGATTCTGCCCATCTTCATCACGCTGCTTCTGTTCTTCATCGAAGTGGTTTCCGAAGTGGCCAAGAACCTTTCGCTTTCGCTTCGCCTGCAGGGAAACATCTCAGGCGAGCACATGGTGGGTCAAACGTTGGGCGGACTGATTCCGATATCGGACTCGTTCGCGCTGCCTATCCAAGCGCTCCTGCTCCCGCTCGGGGTTTTTGTAAGCCTCGTTCAGGCGCTGGTCTTTACAATGCTCACATGCGTCTATCTGTCGCTATTCACCTCGCATGAGGCCGAGGAGGCACATGCGCACTAAGCCTACACAACTCACGGAGGACATCCAACAACTATGATTGCAGTACAAGGGATCGCTTTAGCGATCGGAATCGGAATCGGATTCGCGGTGCTCGGCGCCGGCATCGGCCAGGGTCTCGCCGCCAACGGCGCGATGAACGGCATGGCTCGCCAGCCCGAGCTCGCGGCCAAAATCCAGACCGGTATGATCATCGCCCTCGCGTTCGTCGAATCGCTGGTCATCTTTACTCTGGTTCTTTGCTTCCAACTTCTCGGAAAGCTGCCTGCGACCAACGAGATCACGCCCGAGCAGCTCGGCGGCTCTGCATCTTTTTCCCAGCCGGCACCCGATAGGGTTCACGCGAATAACTTGAACCCTGCGGAGGCGCGCAACTAGATCATGCGCTTTCTGCGGCTCATCTTACCGGGGGCGATAATTGCGGCGATCTTCTGGTTTCTGTCGGCGCAGCCGTTCGTCGACCGGTGGAACGAGATTCCCCTCGTGCAGCAACTCGCTCTGAACTTCAGGACGACGTTCGTCACGATAGGCGCCATCGCTCTCATGTTCCCAGCCATTAAGGGGCTTTTTGTCAAGCCTTTGAATGACGCGATGGACGAGAGGACGAAGCGGCTCGAAGACACGTACTCCGAAGCCGAATCGCTCAAGCAGCACATGGCCGCCCTGAAGACCAGCTATGAACAGAAGCTGGCCGCCAGTGAAGCCGAGGCGCGAGAGAAGATTCGGGCCGCAATCGGAGACGCCCAAGCGACCAAGGACCAGATCCTGACGGAAGCCCGAACCCAAGCCGAAGAAATTCGGACGCGGAACGAGACAGAGATGGAGCGCGAGCGCCAGAAGATGCTCGTCGGGCTGCGAACGCACGTCGCCGACCTGGCCCTGCTCGCCACCGAGAAGATCATCTCCGAGAACCTCGACGACGAGCGCCAACGAAAGCTGATCGACCGGTTCATCGACACCGCCGAGGTCGGCAGGTAGCTTGCCGGAATCCCGAGTAGCACGCCGATACGCGATGGCCCTCTACGAGGTCGCCAAGAAGGAGCGCTCCGTAGAAGAGGCGAAGCAGGACTTGACCTCGATCGCGGGTATCTTCAATGCGCAGCCGCAGCTGCAGAACTTCCTGGCGAGCCCATTGGTCGACCGAGAGAAGAAGCTCGACCTGGTGGACAAGGTGTTTTCAGACAGGGCGCGCCCGATCACGATGAAGCTGCTTCGGCTGCTCATCGACAAGCGCCGCGAAACCGAGCTGCTCGCCGTCCGCGAGGAATTCGAGCGGATCGTCGAGGAAGCTCACGGCACCCTCCCCGTGTTGATCACATCCGCCGTCGCTCTCGACAAAGGAAAGCTGGATCAGATCGTGACCCGCGTGGCGCAGCAGACAGGCAAGGACGTGATTCCTGAAGTGGAAGTCGACCCGGCGCTCATCGGCGGCGTCCAGGTCGAGTTCGGCAACTCGATCCTCGACGGGTCCGTCTCGGGGGCGCTCAAGAGGCTGCGAGAAAGGCTCTTTATCGACGTTTTTAAGCAGGCATAGACCGGAGTAACAATGGCAATTCGACCAGAGGAAATTACAAGCATATTAGCAAGGGAGCTCGAAGGTTTCGACTCCACCGCGAAGACCGAGCACGTAGGCACCGTCCTCCAAGTGGGCGACGGCATCGCGCGCGTCCACGGCTTGCCCGATTGCCAGATGGGTGAACTCCTCGAGTTTCCCGGCGGAGTCATGGGCCTCGCCTTGAACCTGGAAGAGGCCAGCATCGGCGCGGTCATCATCGGCGAGGACACGGGTATCAAGGAAGGAGACGTGGTCCGCGAAACCGGTCGCATAATCTCTGTGCCCGTGGGCGACGCTATGCTCGGCCGCGTGGTGAACCCGCTCGGGCACCCGGTCGACAGCAACGGCCCGATCGCGAGCAGCGACCTCGGCCTCGTCGAAGTCATCGCTCCGGGCGTTGTGAAGCGCCAGCCGGTCAAGGAGCCTTTGCAAACGGGCATCAAGGCGATCGACGCCATGATCCCCATCGGCCGCGGCCAGCGCGAGCTCATTATCGGCGACCGACAGACCGGTAAGACCGCCATCTGCGTCGACGCGATCATCAACCAGAAGAGCACCCACGAACCCGGCGGCAGTCCGGTTTATTGCATCTATGTCGCGATCGGCCAGCGCATGTCCAGCGTGCGTCGCGTCGTCGAAACGCTTCGGCAGCACGGCGCTCTCCACTACACCATCGTGGTCGTGGCCGACGCATCCGACACAAACGCGATGCAGTACATCGCACCGTTTGCCGGATGCACCATGGGCGAGTTCTTCCGCGACAACGGCAAGCACGCCCTCGTCATCTACGATGACCTTTCCAAGCACGCAGCCGCATACCGCACGATGTCGCTGCTCCTTCGCCGGCCGCCCGGCCGCGAAGCGTATCCTGGTGACGTTTTCTATCTGCACAGCCGTCTGCTGGAGCGCGCTGCGAAGTTGAACGACGAGCTCGGCGGCGGATCGCTGACGGCGTTGCCGATCATCGAGACCCAAGCCGGCGACGTCTCCGCTTACATCCCGACAAACGTCATTTCGATCACAGACGGCCAGATATTTCTCGAGCCGGACCTGTTC
>JACDEQ010000069.1:0-4268 GCA_013816225.1 Armatimonadota bacterium
AGCCGGCCCAGAAGGCTTCGTAGTCCGCGTCGGCCACCTCGTAGACGCGGGGGTCAGCGACAACGGCCTGTGCCGTAAATTCTGCAGAAGGCGCAAAAAGCCGTCCTTCTTGAAGCAAGGAGGAAATGGTGTCCGACACTTTCTCTATTGTGACCTGAACCGCCGTCCTTACTTACCGCTCGAAGAGCGTAGCTGCTGGCAATGCGGTCAATCCTCGTTCCTCTGCCAGAAAAACCACAATGACCACGAAAGCGCCAAACACACAACAGCTGCGCCCAGGGACTTTAGTCCCTTGACCTGAGCGTCTCTTCCCAACACAAGATCCCCGACGCTACCGAATCTGCTAGGCGTTCCAGTTTGCGTTTCTCCTAGCACAATGCCTGGTATGCTTTGATCAGGAGCGGAGCGCTGGCGATGACCAGTATCCACTTCAACAAGCCTGCGAAGCTGAGGTTCGTTGTATTGTCAGGCCTGCTTGGCACCCGGATTAAGTAGAAGGCTCCCTATCCCGGCGCCTCATCGCTGCAAAAGCGTCCACAGCCTCCATCACCTCGATCGGGATTGCGAGAACGACCGTGTTCGACGCCGTCGGCCCAAGGCCGTCGATCGTTTGCAAGGACCGCAGCTGCATCGCGCCGGGGCTCTTCGCCATCGTTGCCGCCGCTGCGGCCAGGTTCTCGGCGGCCATTCGGTCGCCTTCGGACTTCGTTATGTTGGCTCGCTTCTCCCTCTCCGCGGCCGCTTGCCTTGACATGACCTTTTTCAAATCCTCGGGCAGGAGGATGTCCTGAATCCGGATGCCGGCGACCTCGAGGCCCCAGTGCTCGGTCTCTTGCTCCACCAGCTGCTCGATGTGGTGCCCGATCGACTCGCGTTCGGTGAGCACCTCGTCGAGCGTCCGTCCGCCGATCACGTCGCGGAGGGCGGTCTGTGCGTACTGCGTGATCGCGAACGCGTAGTCCTGCACGTTGATGATCGCCTGGTCGGGCCGCACCACCTGCATGAAGATCACGCCGTCGATCGACACGGGCACATTGTCTTTGGTGATCGCCTCTTGCCTTGGGATGTCCAGCGTGATGACGCGCGTGTCGACCGTTTGCGCCTGGTCGATCAGCGGGAGCAGTGTGTACACACCAGGGCCGCGGAGGTGCTTGAACCGGCCTAGCCGAAAGACCAGCGCTTTCTCCCATTGCGCTGCGATTTTTACCGCAGCGGCGAGGTACCAGCTGAGGAACGTCCACCCGACTGCTGCGGCGATGTCCGTCGGAGTGATACTGGTAAAGCTCACGTCCCTGCCAAGCAGCAAGTAGCCGATGCCCATCAGGGCGAAGAAAATGATTGTGGATAGATAGTTGATCACGGTAATCTCCCCCGCGCGGCGCGCCGGATAGTAGACCCTTTGGTTCACCCGGTTGGCCCTCCCAAGTAGCTGTTTCACCAAGTCGCCCGGGTCCAAGTCCATACATTCAGGGTACGAGATGGCAACGCCAAAGGATTCCATTCGTCATCGGGAGATGTTCGATTGGCGATTGGATCGGCCAGCGAAGAAGTCTGACTGCAGTCGTCAGTCGGCGGTCGGCTTCGTCGATCCCACGATGTGAATCCGGTCGCTCCTTCCCCGCGGCGGGTCCAGCGTGAACGCGTCGTAGCAGCGGATGCTGACAAAGCCCGCGTCGGACATCCAACCTGTCAACTCGTCGATGGAATGGGCGCGTTGCGTGTGGACCTCTTCGAACGCCGTGGTCCCTACCCAGAATTTCATTTTCACGTTACAGATTTTCGCGTCCGCATCCCAGTCGCCTTTCCAAGAGTAACGCACTTTTATTTGGGGCCGCATGTCCTCCTGGTCGAACATTCTTTGCTCGAAGGCGTATGGCGTATTAACATCGAAAGCGAACAATCCGCCGGGCTTCAAATGCTCTGCCGTCCTGGCAATTGCCCTTGCGCACCGCAAAGGGTCGGCAAGGTAATTCAAACTATCGAAAAAGCTAAAGGCCGCGTCGAATTTTCTACCCAATTTCATTTCTGCTGCGTCTTGACAATAAAGGCGAATATACAAGCCATTTTTCTTGGCGATTTTGTTCCCTTCCTCAACCATGCTTTCGGAAATGTCGACCCCGGTGGCCTCGTAATCGTCCAACGCAAGCAATCTGCACAGCTTCCCGGTTCCGCAGCAGACCTCCAGCACTTCCTTCGGCTTCACGTCAAAATTTGCCCACAACAACTTCAAATACCCTACCCACATCGTGTAGGGCACACCGACCATGAGGTCTTCGTAATGCGGCGAAATCTGAGTGAAGCTAGACAATCGTCAGCATCCGGTCCAATGCCAGCTTCGCGAAATGCTTTACTTTCGACGGCACTTCGATGACATTCACTGGCGTGCCGGCGACCAAATTCTCGAGCGCCCAGCACAAAAAGCTCGGGTGAATCCGATACATTGTGGCGCAAGGACAGATCATCGGATCCAGACAAAGTATCGTTTTATCCGAATTCTCTTTCGCCAGCCTGCTAACAAGGTTTATTTCTGTGCCGACAGCCCAAGTCGTCCCTGCCGGCGCAGCCTCCACGGTCTTAATAATAAATTCAGTTGATCCATTAAGGTTGCTCAGGCGAACCACTTCTATCGGACATTCCGGATGAACGATGACATTTACGTCTGGGTATTTCTGTCGCGCCTCCAAGACCTGCTCGACCGTGAATCGACCGTGCACCGAGCAGTGCCCTTTCCAAAGGACAAATGTCGCTCGCCGAATGTCGTCCTCGGTGTTGCCGCCGAGCGCCATGTGCGGATCCCACAAGATCATCTCCTTATACGGGTCATAGCCCAACTTCGCGCCGGTATTCCTGCCCAAGTGTTGGTCCGGGAAGAAAAGCACCTTCTCGCCGCGCTGAAGCGCCCACGCCACCGCCTTCGGAGCATTCGTGCTGGTGCAAACCGTCCCGCCACGCTCGCCGACAAACGCCTTCAAGTTCGCCGCGGATTTGATATAGGTTATGGGGACCACCTGTGACTTCCCTTCCTCGGATGGTGTCAAGTCCCCCAGCACTTTCTCCAGGTCGCGCCAGCAGTTTCGCACCTGAAAAAGGTTCGCCATGTCCGCCATGCTGCAGCCCGCCGCTAAGTTCGGAAGGATCACCCTTTGATGAGCGGGCGTCAAGATATCCGCGCTCTCGGCCATGAAGTGGACGCCGCAAAACACGATGAACTCCACCTCGGGGTGTCGGTTGGCATCCTTGGCGAGCTTGAAGCTGTCGCCGCGGTAATCGGCGTGCTCGATGATCTCGTCCCGCTGGTAGTGGTGGCCCAAAATCACCAAGCGAGAGCCCAGGGCTTGTTTGGCGGCAAGAATCCGTTCCCGAACCTCGTCGGGCGATAACGATTGGTACTCCTGCGGAAGAGGAGTTTGAAACATTTCTGCTCCTTCGAGGCCGTACAGTCCTTTCGGACGGGGATGTTGTCCAGCCTCGTTGCTATATTAGCATAGACAAATCCGAGTTCGCCCCGAGTTCCGCGCACTGCTAGAGTCAGGGCTGTGCCCTAACCTCGCCATCCGGAGTCGCCCGGACGAGATCGACTACTTCAATGGAATCGCAGAGGAACTCGCTGGACGTGCCATAAGAGCTTCTGATAACCACCGAGCGGTAGCCGTCACTTTCCTCCGGCATTACTCCTTCGATCTCCAATTCGAACACGGCGTTCATGTAATTGAAGCCCCGCAGTTCGTTCAATCGATCAAGGCAAAACGCAAAGTCGCAAGGTTGTAATCGCCAAGGACCTAATAAATCCCTTGGTTATCAAGCCCGGCGACCGGCCAACAGTGAAACACGAGTTCCATCGCTGGTCCATCCTCGCCGCGACGATCTAGGAGGACCGTGACGATCTCGAAGTCATGAAAGGTTGGCCAAGCCCCGTACACCGAGATAAGCTTGTCTGAGCCCTTGATTGCACCGAGATCGACGGCCATCACGCCCTATTCCGTAACGCCCATCTTCCGGTACTTCGCGTACCGCTCGTTCCGAAGCTGCTCAGGTGCCTGCAACTTCAACCCATCCAAATGCCGAGCGAGCGCATTTCCCACATTCTCGAACGTCTCCTGCGGGTTCCTATGCGCGCCGCCAACCCCCTCGGAGACGATCTCGTCGATCAGGCCGAACTCCAGCGCATGCTGAGCGGTCAGCTTCAGAGCCGACGCCGCGCGGTCGTTAGCGCTCGAGTCGCGCCACAGAATCGCCGCGCACCCCTCCGGCGGAATCACCGAATACAC
>JACDEQ010000069.1:4278-9430 GCA_013816225.1 Armatimonadota bacterium
CATCAAAACGCGGCTGCTCGCGCCGATGCCGATGGCACCGCCGCTGCCGCCTTCGCCGACCACCATGGAAATCGTCGGCACGCCGAGCGAAAACATCTTGAACATCCCCGCCGCGATCGCTTCGCTGATGCCTCGCGACTCGCTCTCCACGCCGGGGTCCGCGGCGGGCGTGTCGATGAAGCTGACGATCGGCAACCCGAACCGATCCGCCATGTCGAATAAACGAATGGCTTTGCGGTAGCCCTCGGGCTTCGCCATCCCGAAATTGCGAAACTGCCTGCCCTTCAGGTCGCGCGCCTTCTGGTGGCCCACGATCACGCAGCTGTGCGAGCCGATCTTGCCCAGACCACCGATGATTGCCTTGTCGTCGGCATGGCGCCGATCACCATGAAGCTCCACCCAGTCCGCGACGATCGCGCCCACGTAGTCCAAAGCATACGGCCTCTTCTCCGCTCGCGAAAGCAGCACTCGCTCCCAAGGACCCAGGCGGCCGTACTTCACTCTAATATAGTTATCCCGGCTTCGCTCCAGGTTTTGAATCTGATGCTCCATTGCTTCGGCCCGCGCCGGGGATTCCTTTCCCTGAAGCGTCCTCAGCTTGACGATACCTTCCTCGAGTTCCAGCAGGGGCCGCTCCCATTCGCGCCACGTCTTCGCCATCAGCCTCCGTTCCCCAGGTGGCGGATGAGCGTCGCCAAGATGACACGCATGTCCCGTCGCCGAACTATCTTGTCGACCATGCCGTGCTCCAAGTTGAACTCGCTCGTTTGGAAATTGTCCGGGGGCTTTTTGCCCGAGGCAGCCTGCGCCGCAACCCGCGCACCGGCGAAACCCACGAGGGCGCCCGGCTCGGCGAGAATAATGTCGGCGAGGCTCGCGTAGCTGGCGAGAACACCAGCCATGGTGGGGTCGGTAAACACGCATATAAACGGCGCGACCTTCGACAGCTTTTCGCACGCCGCAGCAGTCTTCGCCATTTGCATTAGGCTATAGAGACCCTCCTGCATCCGCGCACCCCCGCTCGCGGTGAAGATGACAGCTGAGATTTTCTCTTCGGCGGCGAGTTCGAGTGTGCGGGTGACCTTCTCACCAGCCAGAGATCCCATGCTGCCTCCCATGAAGGCGAAATCCGACACCGCCGCAGAAACCGGCATCCCGTCGATCTTCGCCCGGCCCCGCACGATGGGGTCGTTCCTAACCGTCTTGGCCGATGCGGAGGCAAGCTTCTGCCTATATTCCGGGAACTCAAGCGGATCGGCAGATTGCAATCCGGCGTCGAACTCCTCGAAGGACCCCGCATCGAACGTGATCCGAATCCGGTCGCCGGCCGAAAGACGGAAATGGTGTTCGCAGTTAGGACAAACGCGATCGTTGGCATCGAGCTCCTTGGTAAGAAGCACCTTCCGGCATTTGTCGCACCGAAGGAACGCATCTGGATGTACTCGGGTCCTGCTGCGCAAGGGCTGTATATTACTCCAAGCGAGGCGACCCGTCTCGACGGGCGAGGCTTAACTTAGCCAACTGGCGAAGCCGAGGAGGTGCTTGGCTAGCCAAAGCGGCGCCTCCACGTTTCGCCCCGTCGGGTGTTCCGGGGTGACCGTGAGGATCACCTCGTTGCCATCCCGGACTACCGTCACTTGGACGGCTTGGCCGGGTTCCGCCGTTTCGAATATGTACTGGATGTCCTCGATCGAGGCGATCTTCTTGTCGCCCCACTCGATGATCCTGTCGCCGGCTTTCAAGCCGCCCTTTTCAGCGGGCGAGCCTTCCCCGACGCCTGAAAGCAGCAACCCGGGCCCCTGATCGGCATAGTCCGGAATCAGCCCCACGCGCACGCGTCGAGTTCCGCCGGGAGCGGGAGGCGCCGGCGGTTCGGGTGCATTTTCCACCCAATCCGCCACGAAAATGTTGGTCTCGCCGCGCACCTTCGCGTTGCGGTTGCCCGCCCAAATCAGCCGCTTGCCGTCGCGCGTGAACATCGGAAACCCGTCGAACTTGGGGGTAAAGGTGATCCTCTGCAAACTTGTTCCGTCGACGTCGATCATGTAGAGATCGAACTCCCGCCCCTTCGGGTCGCCCACGTTAGAGCTGAAGATAATCTGCTTGTTGTTGGGATGAAGGAACGGGGCGAAGGAGGCCGCGCCCAGCTTCGTGACCTGCCTCTGATTCTTTCCGTTCGCGTCCATGATCCAAATTTCGAGCTTGGATGGGCGCACGAGGTGCTCCTTTAGAAGCGCCCTGTAATCCTCACGCTCCTTCTCGCTTTCGATCAGGTCGCGGCGAAAAACGATTTTCTGCGAGTCCCAGCTCACGAACGGCCCGCCGTCGTACCCCTCGTTATCCGTCAGCCGCTCGATGTTCCGGCCGAAAAGGTCCGACCGATAGATCTCCAAATCCCCATCGCGCGTGCTCGTAAACGTCATGAACTTGCCGTTCGGCGCAACGGTGGTCTCCGCATAGTAATGCTTGCCGTTGCCCAAAAGCTTCCGCCGCCTCTCGCCGTCTTCTTTGCCGCGGAAGATTCCGAACAAAGGATTCACGCGCCAGACATAACCCTTGCTCATGTCCGGCTTCGGCGCCGGGCGCGGGTCTTTCCAGTCGGTGGTGCTATAGACGATCTCCCCGTTCGGCAGAAAGTAGCCGCACGTGCACCGCCCCTCGCCGCTCGACACCAGCGTCTTGCCCGAGCCGTCCGCGTTCATCACCATGATCTGCTCGTCGGGCCATTCGGGCTGGGTGGTCTGGTAGATGATCTTAGTGCCGTCGGCGTTCCAGTACGCTTCGGCGTTCTGACCGCCGAACGTGAGCTGGCGGATGTTGACGATGTGCCGCTCGGACGAGTGCCTCAGGAGGGCGTCATTCGCCACGCCGGCGGGGTCTTGGAGGGCAGAAACAATAAGGAGGGCAATCATGCTAGGGCAATAGATTACCTTCCCGAAGCTTTGCCCTCAGACCGCCGCCAACGTCGTCACCTGAATTCCTACGCGGTTCAAGTTCACTGAGTTGTTCGCGCCGTTAACCGTGACCTCGACCTCGAAGCTGACCTTGATCTTGCCCGATTGGTCGTCCCAATCCGCGTCGATGGAATCCACCCGGTGACGGCTGAAACCGAAAGCGCTGGCCTGCTCGCTAACGTCCAGGAGCGATATCATCGCGGTCGCCTTGACGAACTGCCCCGGTGTAAGAACGGGATCGATAAGCGCGACGAAGGTCTCCTGCTGGTTGGCAGTGCCGCCTGACGAAAAGGCCCCAATAGCTCCGTCGGCGACACCCGTCGTGATGAACAGCCTGTTCGCGTTGCCCGGCCCCGCTACGACGACCTCCATGACCTGCAAGTTCTGAATCTGAATTGTTTGTGGCATTGCTCCTCTCCTTGAACGCCTCTATTGTACGCAAAAAGTGGCCACTCGGCACGCGGTCACGGCTTAGCGCAGAGGATCATACATACTTGCAGGCATGAAGCAAGACGTTGTCCTGCACCCCAGGCTCCACCTCCTGATCTTCATAGCTTTGGGCGCGATCAGCGCGAACATCCTTGTCTCGTACGCAGCCGGTGAGGAGCGCTTCGTCATGAAGATCCAGCGGGATCTGGAGCGCCTTGACCAAGTGAACTCGACACCACAATCGCGAGCGTTGCTTCAGGCGGCGCAAGAACGGTTGGACTTTAACCGCCTGGCGGTCCGCCTCGGCTTTCCGGCGTTCATTGTCACCGCTATCGCGGCATGGTGGTTTGGCGTGTGGTCGCTCAGGGCGGCAATCAAGGGCAAGGGCCATCCTGGCGCGGAAGCCGCGCCTCCGGATAGTGGCTAGAACAAACCCTTACGGAGTCGTCGAAACCTGCACGATGTCTACCAGATGCCGATTGGAGTGTCGCCGTCCAGGTACCGCGCACGATACTTCCGAACCTCCTGCTGCCCGGCGACGAGCGGTGGGTGCGTGTCGATATAAGAAGTGGAGAAGTTGCAAAAAGATTTGAAAGAGTTTGTCGAATCGTTACTCGCAAACTAGGTTAATTGCGTCACCGCCTAACCCGGAGGCCAAGCCATCGTCCGACCACCTAAAACGTGTACATGCAGGTGAAACACGGTCTGCCCCGCCTGCTGGCCGCTGTTGATCACCACACGATAGCCCGCCCGATCGATGCCCTCTTGCCTGGCGATTTCGGAAGCCGCCAGCAGAAGCGACTGCAAATCGTCGTCGAGTGACGCCGAAGCCAAGCCGTCGATATGCTTCTTGGGAACGATCAGCACATGCGTCGGCGCCTGCGGATTCAAGTCCCGGAAGGCCAAGCACGCGTCGTTTTCGAAAACCATATCAGCCGGAATCTCGCGGGCAACGATCTTGCAAAAGAGACAGTCCATCGCAACCGGAGATTACCGCAGCCCGTACCTCGTAGGATGGCCGAGCGCAGAAATCTCACCGGCATTACGGCCGGCGCGTTTACGACCGAAGCGGACCGGCGCGCGCTGGCGAGCCTCGAGAACGTGCCGCTGCTGCCGATGGTTCTCAAGAAGTTCTTCGAGCTAGGCTTCGACCGCTGGTTCTACTGCCAAAACATGTCGATGTCTGTCCGATGCGGGCCGAATCAATTCTCGACGCTCTACGAAATCTTCGTCGAGAGCTGCAAGGTGCTCGACATACCGGAGCCCGAGCTTTACATTTCGAGCAACCCGTTCCCGAACGCATTCGCCGGCGGTGTCGAGCGGCCATTCGTCACCCTGCGCAGCAGCATCGTGGACACGCTGACCGACGAGCAGCTCTACCACCTGATCGGCCACGAGCTCGGGCATATCAAGTCCGGGCACATGCTGTACCACACTGTCGGGCGGCTTCTCGTTCCGCTGCTGCAGGCTCTGGGGCGCCGTATGCCGATCGTAGGAGACGTCGCCGCCATCGGACTCGTTTTCGCGTTCTACGAATGGATGCGCCAATCGGAAATCAGCTGCGATCGCGCCGGGCTCCTCGTGTCGCAAAACTTCGACACGTCGATGATGGCCAACCTCGCGCTCACCGCCGGACCCAGCCGTTTCGCGAGCGAGATGAACCTGGAGGCGTTCGTGGAGCAGGCACGAGCGTACCAGGAGGCACCGGCCATGGACCAGCTTGGCAAAGTCATCCTGTACTTCACGTCGACCTGGGCTTACTCGCACCC
>JACDEQ010000309.1 GCA_013816225.1 Armatimonadota bacterium
CTACATCACCGGCATCCCCGTCGCCGACATCGAGAAGCTCGCGCACGAGTTCGGCACGATCAAGCCGGCGTGCATCCGCCTCAACTACGGCCTCCAACGTCACGGCGGCGGCGGCATGGCCGTGCGGACGATTACGTGCTTGCCGGCGCTCATCGGCTCCTGGCGTCTGGTCGGCGGCGGCGCTCTGCTCAGCACCAGCAAGCTTTACCCCTTCGACAACGCCGCCCTCGAACGGCCCGACCTGATCCCGCCCGGCACGCGCACTATCAATATGAACGAGCTGCCCCAGGCTCTTCTCGGCGAGTTGCCCGGTCCGCCGGTGCGAGCCTTGTTCATCTACAACGCCAACCCCGCCGCCGTGAATCCCGATCAGGGCCGGGTGCTTCTGGGGTTGCGGCGCGACGATCTTTTCACCGTCGTCCACGATCAATTTCAAACCGACAGCGCCAACTATGCCGATGTGGTCCTGCCCGCGACGACACAGCTTGAACACTTCGACCTTCACGGCAGCTACGGCCATTTCCACGTGCAAACCAACGAGCCCGCCATCGCCCCGCTCGGCGAATCGAAAAGCAACACCGACGTGTTTCGGCTCCTGGCCCGCCGCATGAATTTCGAGCCCGATCTATTCGACGTCAGCGACGAAGACCTGGCGAAGCAAGCGCTCGGCGAAACCGAATCGAACGGGAGCTCGCGTTTTCCGTTCACGCTGGATCGCCTGCGCCGGGAGGGGCCGCTGCGGCTCGATTTGCCGAAGGACCATACCCCGTTCGCGACGGGCAATTTCCCGACTCGCTCCGGCAAGTGCGAGTTGTACAGCCAAAGCCTCGCGGACCAGGGGCTCGACCCGTTGCCGACGTACACGCCGCCGCACGAGGATCCGCAAACGCGGCCCGACCTCGCGGGCAAGTATCCGCTGCAAATGCTCAGCCCGCCGAAGCCGGAGTTTCTCAACTCGACGTTCGTCAACATCGATTCACTGCGCCGCGACGCGGGAGGGCCGACGGTCGAAATCCACCCCGACGACGCCGCCCCGCGTGGCATCGAAGCCGGCGCCTGGATGCGCGTCTTCAACGACCGCGGCAGCTACCTGGCCCGCGCGCTCGTCGGCGCAGGCGTGAAGCGCGGCGTCGTCGTCTGCCTGGGCACCTACTGGTCGCGCTGGACCAAGGACGGCGCCAACGTCAACGCTACGACCAGCACCGCCCTCACCGACTTCGGCGGCGGAGCGACGTTTTTCGATAATTTGGTGGAAGTGGCGCCGCTGGAAGCGCGCGATTCGCCTGATACGCCGGGAATCTGTTAAACTGACCGGAGTAATTGTTGGACAGGTGGACTGCCTTTGTGATGGAGAAACAGCAATGACGTTCCGAATAGGTAGATTCGTCCTTGCCAATGTGATTCTAGCTTGGGTTGGAATGGTCATCGCTTGTGGAGGAGGAGGAAAAGGAAAAGGTAACGGTGGTGGCATCGTTAACAGCAATGAACCCAGCAAATCGGTTCAGATACCCAAAGCCACGCTGCCGCAGGTGCAACCGTCGAGCGCGAACGAGGATGATGACGATCAAAACGATCAAAAATTAATCAAGACGTTGGCAATTGCCCGTGATGAGGCACTTGCGAAATTAGAGAAAGTAAAGGCCAGAAATCAGAGGCTGAGCCTCACGTTTGAACAAGATCTTGAGAAGTACAAAAAGGAGATTGCGAGATTTAAAGCCGAATCCGATGTTTATCGTGTAGTACGAATAAACTACCTGAGCTTGATAAAGCTCGATAGCGCGAAAGAAATAAAATCAGACTTCGCAAAGAGTTTTCTCTATCAAAAGATAGTTGCTGAGTTTCCGGGAACAGATGGAGCGGCAGAATCGCTGAGCAGGCTGAAGGGGAGTGTTTCAAAAAAAATAGTGGTGCCACCTGAGCCGGTTGAGCCCCGGAAGTCGAATGTTGCAGCGTTGGGGCCACCCAGGTACGAAAGCGAACCGAGAATTCCCGAAGTTCCAACGCTTGCCGAACTCCGCAACCGACGACTTGCTTCAAACACTGAAATCACCTCACGAACAATCGAATACATTCCCGGCTTGGTTGCCGTCGATGTTCACGGCAACTTCACGAATAAGGGCTTTACTCTTACGAAGATAAATGAGCTGGATCAGCACCTTTGGACGTGTGTTAAAGAAGATGAAGTTCGCAGGATGTCCGTGGATGCCCTCGGGGCCTCGACAACGAAAATCGCTAGTGTAAGAGGATTCTATGTTGATAAATCGGATGGCGATGCCGATCAACTTGCCAAAGACTTTTTGGGGTATGTAGCGAGCATTCCATACGAAGGCGCCGAACCCAATAGAGCAAAGGAATGGGTTAGAACGAACGTGGGGTCCAATTCAACGGTGACCATTGGAGGCGTCTCCTTTGAATTGGTGGCCCGCGTTCCTCATGTTCGCGTTCTGATAATTCAGCGGAAAAGTAATTAGCAGGACGACCGGTTCCGCACCTACGAAAGGGCAATGTCTATGCGTTACATCGACGCCCACGTTCACGTCTGGACTCCGGACCTGCATACGCGAAGAACCGCCACGCTGCGGCCTCGAACAGTTTGTTGATTTTGATGCGGGCGAGTGCTTCTTTCATGGCTGGTGCCCATTTTGGCGGTTCCGAAGATCCCGTTTTCTCAGAGCCGTTCGACTGTATTGTCCCGTTGGCGAATGACATCGCCATTTTCTACGTTAAAGCGCGGCTCGGAAAGCAAAAAGCCAAAATTTCGACTCTGAAAGCCGCCCAGGAGGCGACGACATCGAGTCCGGGCGTGGCGGTTGCAGATCAAGTATTGGGAAAGTAGCGGCGTGTGCGACGATTTGGGGTAGGATACCCTTGGAATCCCAGCCTGAACCCACCCACTTAAGATGGATAGAAAAAAATGAAGACGACTCTCGGTATCCTGGTACTCTTGTTGGCGACGACTGCCAGTTATGGGCAGGTTCGCGCCGTGGAAAGGAACAGCGTCGAAGGGGCGGAACGGATCCAGAAATACGTGGATCAATATATGGAAAGGGTGAGAAGCTCGAAGCCTGCGAAAACCGCTGCCACAGGCCCTCAATTCAAATCTCTAGATGACCTCCGAGCCGGAGTGAACAGCGCTGACGCTAAGGCAAGGGCGATGATGAAAAAGGCGGCTGTGCCGTTGGCTGTTGTTGAATGGGTCGTGTATTACGT
>JACDEQ010000070.1 GCA_013816225.1 Armatimonadota bacterium
CCCTGCGCCTGCTGAACCATCTGCACGATTCGCGCCAGCGCCGTCTCTTGGCCAACGCCGGTTGCCTCGAAGCGAAAGCTGCCTTGCTGGTTCAGGGTGCCTGCATACACTTGATGGCCCGGAACCTTGTCGACTGGAATGCTCTCGCCGGTCAGCATGCTCTCGTCGATCGAGCTCGACCCTTCGGAGATGACCCCATCGACGGCGATTTTTTCACCGGGCTTGACGATCACGATGTCGCCCTTCACAACGTCTCCGAGGGGCAATACCAACTCTTCCCCATTGCGGATGACGCGAGCCGATTTCGCCTCCAATTCAAGAAGTTTGCGGATCGCGTCACCAGTCTTGCCTTTTGCCGTGGCCTCCAGGCAGCGTCCCAACAGAATCAGAGTAATGATTGCGGCGGCGACTTCGTAGTAGACCTCCGCATGTCCGCCTTTAGCTAAGATCGTTCGCCAAAGGCTATAGCCGAAAGCCGAGCCGGTGCCGATCGCGATAAGGACGTTCATGTCCGCCGCTCGATAACGAAGCGCCTTCGCTGCCTGTACGAAGAAATGCCTGCCTGCCCAGAGAATGACCGGAGCCGTAAGTGCCAACTGGAGCCAGGTCGGCATCGTCGGCACACCTGGAATGTGCATCGATGTGGCAAGCACGGGCAGCGTTAGCGCCAGTGCGACCCAGAACTTCGCGCCAACTAACCGAGCCTCCCTGGCCCGCTCGACGTCCCGTTCGGCCGAGGTTGCCCGCTTCGGAGATGCGGCGTAACCTGACCTTTCGACCGCACCCACGAGTTTCTCGACCGTGACTCCGGCGCCAGCGGCGACTTGAGCCGTTTCCGTCGCAAGGTTGACCGAAGCGCCCATAACCCCGGGCACCCGCCTCAGCCCCTTTTCGACCCTGCTAACGCACGCCGCGCAGGTCATGCCCTTGATGTCGAGGTCGACCTTACCAGTGGCTTCCCGGGCTACGAGAATTGTTCCGCGATACATGCCCATCGAGCACGCAAACACGAAGTCGCCCGGTTCCGCCGGAGTGAATTCGACGACCGTTTGTTTGAACGGCGGAAGATCTCGCGCGATGCCGTATTCGGGGATCAAGACCTGATCCGAGCACGATTCCGTTTCCTGGCGATCAAATATGAGGCGAACCGGCCGGCCAGGTTCAACAACCAAACGCGACGGCGAATAGGCGCCGCTGACGGTGATCGTGAATTCTTGGACGCCTTCCGGGGTGACCTGGCCGGCCTCTTCGCGTCTGGGCCCGAAGAAGAACCAATAGATTAGCGCTACGATGGCGAGCCCGGCAACTATCGGCAGCATGGTCAGCTCCTGGGCGCCACGTCGAATCCAGCGTCATCCATTGCCCCGACGATGTGAGCCTCGTCCGCGGGTGAATCGTACTCGATGTGGACGGTTTTGCTCGGCACGTCTACTCGCACGGAAGAAACGCCCTCGACTTGCGAGATAGCTTTGCTTACGCTCGACGCACACGAGTCGCAGTGAATGTCTTCGCTCTTTAGTGTTAGTTCTTTCATTTTAGTTGTTCTTGAGTTGCCCATAGCTCCGGTGGCATCGGCCGTCGATTCGCATTTTCAGGCGGCTGTCGAACCGCTTTTGGTCGTGCTTTAATTTGCCGTCTGTGGAGAGTTCGGCTTCGAAAGAAGAGAAGATCCCCTGGATTTGAGGGCGCCGGGCATCGGACAATTCGTAATAGATCCAAGTGCCATCCTTGCGCGTTTGCAGGAGGCCGCTGTCGCGCATCTTCGCCAGGTGGTTCGATAGTGTGGACTGCGGCAGGTCGAGCGCGTCGGCGAGTTCGCAGACGCACGCGTCCGACCCGGCCAAAAGATACGCGATTCGAAGGCGATTCTCGTCGCTCAATACCTTGCACAACGTCTGCATCGCATGGCTCATGTGCTTGGATTATAGCACTATATCCGCATCCATGGATATAATGTTGCGGAACCTTTGCGGCCCGTTTTCAGTTACAATGAGCAGTCACAAGGAGGACTTTCAAGCTTTTATGATTCCTACACTTATCATGGCCACACTTGCTTTGGCCCAGGCCCCGAAGACGGTTTGCCCGGTCATGGGCGACGCGGTCCCCGCCAATGCCAAGCGCTACGTTTATAAGGACATGGTATTCGGCGTCTGCTGCCCCGGGTGCATCGGCTCGGTCAAAAAGGACGCCGATAAGGTCTTCGCTAAAGCGAAGGGCCTCGTCGGTTATTCGCTATTCGATGTGGTTTCCAAAGAGGCGGTCACACCCAAGGAAGCCGTCGCAAGCAGCGACTACAAGAACGTTCGGTATTACTTTTTGAAGGCTGAGAACAAGGCTGCCTTCGACAAGGATCCCTCGGAAGCGATTGGTAAGCCGACCTATGAAGCTTCCGGCAAATGCGTCGTGACGGGAGAGGGTTTCAAGCACGAGGAGGCCGCGGCGTACCGCGACATCGACCTAATGGCAGATGGCAAGGTGCAGAGCGTACGAGTCTATTTTTGCTGCCCCGGCTGCACCCCAAAATTCGATGCCGATTCCAAGAAGTACGCCACGAACATCAAGCCCACGAAATCGGTTCTTCACCCAATCGTTAAGGACTAATTCATCCGCACCCTGGAGGCTCCGCACATGTCAATTTGCTGAGCCTGTTTTCATTGGCGCAGAATTGCGCGAACCCACGTCGCGTCCGCACTCGGAATCCGCAATGGAAGCGCGATCAATTCGTATTCGCCAGGATCCACCCCCGAAAGGTCGAGGTTTTCCAGGATCGCGACTCCCGCTTGCCACAGCGTGTGGTGATTGTCCAAGGTTTTGCTGTCGGCGGGATCAACGGAGGGACCATCGACACCGACAAGTACGGTGCCATTGTCGGAAAGCCAACGCACGACGCCCGCTGTAACACAGGAAAAACCTTCATCGAAAACGGTGTGCGCGTTTCGGCTGTTCGTCGTCTTGAACAGAACCCGCAGTCCGCTCGGAATAATGAGTTTCTCGACATCTTCCCATTTCGACGCGTTGATCACAATCGCCGGACCGACGAACGCGTCGAGCGGCGGCAGAGTATCGACTTCTGAAAAATGTCGAGGAAGATCCACATGGGTGCCTGCGTGGGCGCTTGCGGTGAAGGCGCTGACGTTGCACGAATCGCCCCGAGCCAAGCTCATCGTTGTCTGCCTCGAAAAAGGAACGTCACCGGGAAACACCGCGGTATTTTCTTCGAGCGGCTTCGAGATATCGATAATCATCAGGTCACCCTTGATCTACTTTTCCCGCGTGCCTCATGTGTGCTTTTCCCGCGTGCCTCATGTGTGCGCGAGACGAGAGCATTTCATCGACTTCGTCGAAAAACCTCTGAATTTCATCATCGGAGGTGTAGAAATGCGGGCTAACACGCACGCCAGACTTGGGGCGATAATCTACCAGAACCGCACGCGCGATCAATTCTTGGCTGATTTCATAGGCATCCGGCAAATCGAACGCGACGGTGCCGCCGCGCCACGACGGATCCTCCGGCGCAGTCGTATGCCATCCGCGGCTCGCGGCCATCTGCATCATCATGAACGTCTGCCTCCTCGAATTATTGCGAATATTCTCGATCCCGATTTCGGTTACGATTTTCAACCCTGGCCGAGCGGCGTAGAGCCCGGGGATATTGGGGGTGCCGTTCATAAACCGATAGGCTCCATCGTCATAAATATGGTCATTGACAATAAAATCGAAAGGCCGTTGGTCGGCGATCCACCCGGTCAAGCGAGGGTCGAGCTTGATAGCTAAGTCGGGTCGAACATATAAAAACGCATTTCCGGGACCGCCGCAAAGCCATTTAAGCGTTCCGCCAACCGCAAAATCCACGCCCCATTTGTCAAGCTCGACGGGAACCACGCCGGCTGACTGATACAAATCGAGCACGAGAAACGCTCCGACCTTGCGACATTTTTCCGCGATCGCCTGTGCATCCTGAATAAATGCCGACCGAAATAGAACGTGGGAGACGGGAACCAGGAGCGTGTCGTCGTCGATGGAATCGAGCAGCTCCTCCAGGTCGACCGAGATTCCGTCGTGCGTGGGCACCGTGTAAACGCGCGCCCCCAACGATTCCTGTGCCTTATACAAATAACTCACGCTCGGAAAATTCATTTCTGAATAAACCACTCTGTTCCGCGCGCCGCTGAAATCGAAGCATGAAGCGACGGTGGCTTCTGCGCTGGTCACGTTGAGATGCATGCTCACCGATCCGGGTGATGCGCCGATCAGCGGCGCGATTTCGTCGCCGACCTTCCTCGGCAAGTCCCACCAATGTTGCCATGCTCTAACCCCTTCGGTGGACCAAGCGTCGGTATATTCCTGTACGGCTTCCGGTGCGCCGCGCGGCATCGCTCCGAGCGAGTTGCTTATAAGGTACGTCGAACTTCCGAGAATCGGAAACTTTGTGCGCCACGCCAGGAGGTCGTCCATGACGCCATTATACAGAGGCGGGGGGCGGACTCCCCCATTCGCCCCCTTTGGTCTCAGCATTCAAGCCCAACCCTGGCAATAAATGGCCTCCAAGCCCAGGAGTTAATATTGTGAGCCACTGAAACCTCAACAATGACATGTCAAAACTACCAATTTTCTATTCTGGACACCCAAAGCGAACGCCGCCTGCGCGAGAGGCGTTTTTACGTACAGAGGTGAAATTGATGCGAGTAGACGAAATCATGACGAAGGATTTGGCGTGCTGTACGCCTAAAACCACCCTTCCCGAGGCCGCCAGAATGATGGCGCAGAACGACTGCGGCGCCCTGCCGGTCGTCGACACCCCGGAGACGATGCAGATCGCCGGAATTATCACGGATCGGGATATTGCTTGCCGCGGGATGCTCCAAGAACGTAACCCGCTCGACCTCAAAGTCAGCGACTGCATGACACCGACGGTGGCCACAGTCCGTCAAGATGCCGACGTCCGCGACGCCGAGCGCCTCATGCAAGAGCATCAAGTTCGCCGCATACCCGTGGTCGATGCGGACTCGAAATGCTGCGGAATCGTTTCTCAAGCCGATATTGCACTGAACGCGCCCGATCAGGAAACCGCCCAAGTATTGAAAGAAGTGTCTCAACCCGCTCGGCAAGTGCCTGCCCACACTTCGACGGTTATCTAGCGCGGCGCGATAAGAGCAGCAGCCACCCGCCGCCGAGGAGGATCATGGCCACGGCGGCAAGTTGGCCGTCGGGAAGCGCGAGGCCGAAGCTCGACGTCGAAGAATAGCCGGCGCGAAAGAACTCATACACGAACCTCGAGATGCCGTACAAAAGGAAGAAGAGTGCGGAGTACTGGCCCGCCTTGTGTGCGTAGAAGGTCCTCTTCTCGTACCAAAAGAGAAACGCGGCGCCGGCGAAGGCCATCATCGTGTCGTAGAGTTGCGCGGGGTGGCCGAGGTAATTCGAACCCTCGTCCGGATGGACTTCCACAGCCCAGGGCAGTTCGCAAGGCCCGCCATAGCAGCACCCGTTTAGGAAACAGCCGATTCTCCCGAAGCCGTGCATTATCAGCGCCGGGGCCGCAAGCAGGTCGAGGGCAGCAACCATCGACACCTTCGTGCGTGCCGCCCATATCCAAACCGCCAGCACTCCGAAGAGAACGCCACCGTAGCTGGTCATACCTCCCTCGGTTACTTTCAGTATCTCCCCAGGGTTCTTGGCATAGAAAGCCCATTCCTGCGCCACCCAGCCAATTCGCGCACCGAGCACTCCCGCGATGAGCGCAAAGATCGCTAGGTTGGAAAGCTGATCTTTGGATATACCGTACTTCTCGGCACGCTTGGAAGCGAGCCAGTAGCCGGCCAGGAAACCGATGACAAGCATGACCCCGAAGCTGCGGATGGGATAGCCGCCAATACGAAAGAGTTCCGGGAGCATGGTCTTGTCGAGCAGTTTACTTGCAAACTCTCGGGCCCCTGAGACCTATTTGTCCTATTGGACCTCTAACCCCTATTGACAAACCCCCTGCCGAAAACTCATAATTAGCACTCAAGAGCCGCGAGTGCTAACACTCGCAAACTCATACTGACAGGAGGATCGAAATCGATTGATGAAGCTTAGACCGCTTAGTGATAAAGTTGTCGTTGAAGTTCTCGAAGAAGAGGACAAGTCGCCCGGTGGCCTGTATTTGCCGGATTCGGCGAAGAAAAAGCCCCAGCTGGGCAAGATCATCGCCATAGGCGCAGGCAAAGTTTTGGACGACGGCAAGCGTACCCCGCTGTCCGTCAAAGTGGGAGACAAGGTTCTCTTCTCCAAGTACGGCGGCAACGAAGTCCAGCTTGACGGCATGGACTACACCATCCTCGACGAGGATCAGATTTACGCGATTATCAACTAACCCCAGGAGGTTCAACTAACCATGGCAGCAAAACAACTTTTGTACGATGAGAATGCGCGAAGAGCGCTCGAGCGTGGAGTCAACAAAGTCGCCAACGCCGTAAAAGTCACCCTCGGCCCCAAGGGCCGCAACGTCGTGCTCGACAAAAAGTGGGGCAGCCCCACGATTACCAAGGACGGGGTCACCGTCGCCAAGGAGATCGAGCTCGAAGACCCGTATGAGAACATGGGCGCACAACTCTGCAAAGAGGTCGCCAGCAAGACCAACGACGTCGCCGGAGACGGCACCACAACCGCCACCATCTTGGCCCAGGCCATGGTGAGCGAAGGCCTGCGCTACGTCGCTGCCGGCGGCAACCCGATCGCCCTGAAGCGAGGCATCGACAAGGCCGTCGACAAGGCCGTCGCTGAAATTAAGAAGCTAAGCACGAAGGTAAGCACCAGGGAGCAGACTAACTTCGTAGCGAGCATCGCTGGCAACGATCCCGAAGTAGGCGAGCACATGGCCGAGGCTTTCGAGAAGGCCGGCCGCGACGGCGTTATTACAGTCGAAGAAAGCAAGGGCCGCGATACCACTCTCGAAGTGGTCGAAGGTATGCAGTTCGATCGAGGCTACATCAGCCCCTACTTCGTGACCGATCCCGAGCGAATGGAAGCCGTGATCGAGAACCCGCTGATCCTGATCCACGAAAAGAAGATCAGCAGCGCTCAGGACTTCCTCCCGTTCCTCGAGAAGGCAGCGGCCGCTCGTCGGCCGCTTGTCGTGGTCGCAGAAGACATCGAAGGCGACGCTCTCGCTACGCTCGTTCTGAACAAGATCCGTGGCGTTCTCCAGGTAGCGGCCGTGAAGGCGCCCGGCTTCGGCGATCGCCGCAAGGCCATGCTCGAAGACCTCGCGATCCTCACCAAGGGCAACTTCATCAGCGAAGACCTCGGCACCAAGCTCGAGAACGTCGCGCTGGACATGCTGGGCAGCGCGAAGAAGGTCGTAATCACCAAGGAAGACACGACGATCATCCAGGGCGCCGGCACCAAGGAAGACGTCCTTGGCCGCATCAGCGTGATCAAGAAACAGATAGAGACAACCGACAGCAATTACGACAAGGAGAAGCTGCAGGAGCGCCTCGCCAAGCTTTCGGGCGGCGTTGCCGTGATCAAGGTCGGCGCGTCCACCGAGACCGAGCTCAAAGAGAAGAAGCACCGCTACGAGGACGCTCGCGAAGCGACCCGCGCGGCCATAGAGGAAGGAATCGTTGCCGGCGGTGGCGTGACACTTCTCGCAGTGGCAGAAGCGATCAAGAACGTAAAGAGCGAGGATCCCGATGAGAACATGGGCCTCAAGATCGTTGTCCGCGCTCTCGAAGCACCCCTGCGAATCATCGCCGAAAACGCGGGCCTCGAAGGCAGCGTTCTAGTCGAACAGGTTCGCGCCGCGAAAAAGGGCTACGGCCTCGACGCGCGCAACGGCAACATCGTCGACATGATGAAGACCGGCATCGTGGATCCTGCGAAAGTGACGCGGTCGGCCGTTCAGAACGCAGCCTCGATCGCTGGCCTGGTACTCACTACCGAGGCGCTCGTGGTCGAGAAGCCCGAGCCCAAGAAGCCTGCTCCCGCAGGCGGCGGCATGCCCGGCGGCGGCATGGGCGATATGGACTTCTAAGTCTGAGCCCGGGTGACAAACAAAGCCCTTGCCGCTTGGCAGGGGCTTTGTCTTCGAAACGATCATTGCAAATCCTTTACCCAACACCTGCTCGCTCCTCGAGCAGAATGACGTAAGTAAGATTCTAAGGAGGATCACATGGACACCGAACAACAAGAAATGATGGGCACCAAACCGGTCAAGGAGCACGAGTGGCTCCAGAAGTTGGTGGGCGAATGGCGCACCGAGACCGAAATGTCGATGGGGGCGGACCAGCCCAAGCAGAGATCGACCGGCACCGAAACCGTACAGAACCTGGGCGGGCTGTGGGCGTTCGCCGAAGGAAAGTCCACGATGCCGGACGGCTCCGGCATGGAGTACAAGGTCGCGCTCGGCTACGACGTCTCGTTCAAGCAATACCGTGGCTGCTGGTTCGCCTCGATGTCCTCGCACCTATGGAAGTATGAGGGCGAGCTCAGCGCCGATGGCAGAACCATGACCCTCAACTGCAAGGGGCCGCACATGGAGAAAGACGGTGAAACCGCCAACTACCGCGACGTGATCGAGTTGATCGACGACAACCACCGAACCCTAAGCTCGTCAGGACAAGGCGACGACGGCAACTGGCAGCAGTTCATGAAAGTGCAGTACACGCGGGTTTAGCTGGGCCGGCGCCTTAGCGGTTGCGCTGGTGCCCTGCGACTCAAACGGGACGTATAGGACGAATATGTCCTATAGGTCCTGTTCGTTATTTGCCTAGTCAGTTTCGCCGATCAGGTAGACCATCAACCCGCCGGTAACCACGTCGATCACCCCCGAACAGGACGATCAGCAGCGCCGACGATCGCGCTACCGACCAATCCGCCTACGATCGCGAGGAGCCCAAACGCGATCTTGAGAAAGCTCAAGATATTGACCAGCCCCCGCACGAACTCCACACGTACGAAGAGGCCGAAACCGATCATCATCCAGAAACCGCCGAAAACAGCGGCAATGATTGACGGCTCTTTCGCGCTGAGACCGGCCACCAAATCGAATCCGCCGTCCGCGATCCAATACAACGCGATCAGGTTGTACACCAAAGGCACCCACTTCGGCGGCTCGAATGATTCGAGCAACTGGCGTCGCGCTACCCGGAGGGCGCGGCACGGCCGACAGGTCAGCACCGCAGAATTGGCAAGCTACGATACCGCTCGGAAGCGTGGTCCCGCAGTTCGGACACTTCAGCATGATCTCTCCCAACTAGTTAACCCCGAAACGCAGCACGAAGTTGCGGGAGATTAACTGCTGCGACACTCGAGAACGAATCTGGGACAAATCCTCCAGAACGAGGAAAATCCGTCGGCAGTCGCAGTCGTCAGTCGCTCT
>JACDEQ010000310.1 GCA_013816225.1 Armatimonadota bacterium
GGGCCCAACCTCTTACTGCATGGTCCGTGGTTCAGTCGTCAATGGAGACCTCGGCTCCCTTCAGGGGCGGGATAACAACAGGCTCGTCATGAGGCCGGGAGTGGTCTTCTCCAGCGGGGAGGCGCCGATACAAATCCTCCTTAACGGCTCATTGCCCAACGACTCGCCTTCAAGTCTCGGATTCGTGTTGGAGTCTCACGCGAGCATTTCTAACGCAGAGCAAAAGATATGGCTGTACAATTATTCGACAAGCTCTTATGAGCTACTTGATAACCGCATGGCCGCGACTTCCGACGACACTGTGACCATTTGCGTGCGAACAAACGCCTCGCGCTTTGTTGAGCCCGTCACAGCCAATGTCAGAGCCAAGATCAGCTACAAGGCACTGGGACCAGTATTCATATATCCATGGTTCGCGCGGATTGACCAAGCGAAGTGGATGATTCCGGGATAAGGAGAACATCAATGAAATATGCAACAAGCGCCATCGCTCTCTTCCTCGTCGATTTGCGCGAGCGCGACGAGGGCGTTGATCCTTTGTCACCGCGAAAACTGCGCGTGGAGGAACTAACAGCCACCCCAACCCCATCCACATGACGACCCATGCAAGAAGGATCGGACTATGGTCGTGTTCGGTTCTACTTCACGGCATCTTCGAGCCAGAGGACTTGCGTTTAGCGCGATGCGCTCGTCAAAACGCCGTCCGTCTCCGTCGGCACGATTCGCCGGGTCAATATCCTATGGGCAAAGACCCTAAACGCGTCCTACGGGTCGGCTAGATGCCCGTTTGGCCGACAATGAGGATCAGTTCGACCGCTTCATCCGGAATCAAGAACACAAGGACGTGGGGCGAATTGAGTGAACGCTATAAAAAGGAGCGTCGTGCTCAGAATGTCTACGTTACGGGCGCCTCCTAGGGCGCGGGAACCAATTATGACTGCGCGACGATCAAGTACGGTTCGGAGGGCAATGAGTTGTGGGGTGCCCAGTTCCTACACGTGGAAGCTGATGATGTCCCAGTGGTTCGACGAACAGGGGAACCACCACTAAGACCGCGAACTGTCTCGCTGGAGGAATGGCAGGAACTACGGCGGGTCTAGCGACGACGACGGACCAAAGCGGCGTGACGAGGGGCTCGTGCAGTAAGCTCGCGCAACCGTCCAGCTATGCTGAGGATGGCTTTGCAGCGGTGTTCTCCACTACGTTCAGTCGGTCACAGTCCACTTCAGGTAGACGAAAACCGGTCCTTGCGCTTTGTATGCGACCCTCGATCGCAGTTCCAGGTTGGGGCCGATGAATCGATCCGGGTTCGACGTTACGACGACAGTGGTCATCCAGTCGGACGTCGTTGCGGTGCTCGTGCTCAACTAGGGGCGAACGGCTATGAACGCCACTTTTGGCCCTTCAGAATCGCGGGCTACAGATGTGTCTTCCCACCCTGGATGGGCCTCTACGCCGATCATAGGGCCATAGCTTAGCTTTCCCGTGTTGAGTCCGGGCGCAATGTCGGCAGGATCGGGCAAATAAGCTGGCGCGAGAATTCCTTTGGACACAACAAAGCGGCAAGCGCATCGCGATAAACGCGAGTCCTCTGCCTCGAAAAAGGCAGTGAGAAACCGCCACACCGACCATAGTCACAATCCTTCTTGTTCGGGTGTGCGTTTGTCATGAGCATGGGGTCGGGGCACCCGGACCACGAGGCCAATCGGAAGGCAGTGGAACGACTAGCCAATGCATTCCGGCGGAAGCGTGGGTAGCGGCACCCTGCTCTCGGGCGATTCCTTGCACGCGTTTTTTATAAAGGGCATCTCACTGCACCCGTCAGGCATTTTTACGGGAAGATGGTCCAGTAAGTGTGATCGAGCCTCGCTTGCCAAGGATAGGTGAAGAAGGCCGTTCGCCTTGTAACGCATCCGGGTTCTCATCGACCGGGTTCCGCTCTGGACGAACTGTTGTGGGTTGTTGGTGATCGAAACCTGGGCAACGGAATGGGATGTGGTCGATGGGCGGAGGTCCACGGTTTCGTAGGCACTCGTGAGGAAGTTGTAAAGTTCGATTCGCTCGTTCGAGGCAGAACCCGATATTCCTATACCCCTCGCCTCTAAAGGGCCAAAAGTGGCGTTCATAACCGTTCGCCGCATATGCGCAATGCCTAATAGCCGCCTTACTAGGTTCGACTACGGCCCGCGGGGCGACGCCTCATCAATAGCTGTCACAAAATGAGGAAAGTAGACCACCGTGACTTGGCGGCCAAAATCGCCGGCCCGCAAAAGGCTTGCTCAGCGCCGTTTGAAAAACTGCACGGCCCTCTCGTGCTCTTCGGCTGCCTTCCTCGTCCCGAAGGTGCCGAGATTCCGCCGTTTCCCTGTCTTCGGGTCTTTCTTGCGAGAATACAGCCTATATTCGCCTGACTTGAGCTTGCGAATCATGATCACCGGCGCCTGATCTTCGGGCTCGACGCAAGCTCCACAGTCGAATCGTTGCGCGCCAGAGCCAGGTACTTTCCGTTTCTCGAGAAGGCGAAGCCGAGATTTGGAAAGAGTCCTGCACCAGTCTCCTGATCGTATTGCTTCAGCAGCCCACCATCTGACAGCTTGAAGATGCGCATCAAGTTCTGGTCGCTGATCGCGACGCCCTGGCTGTCCGGCGTCCAACCCACCTTTGGGCCGTACGAACTGTGGACGCCGGTCATCGTTCTCACCAGCTGCCAGTCGGAGACCCGGTAGACCTTCAAGTTGTCGCCGGGAGTGGCCTCCTCGGCCGCCGCGAGATATTGCCCGTCGGGGGAGAACGCCACGCTGTCGACCGCCCACATGCCGCTGATGGTCGTGAGCAGGGCTCCGTCAGAGAGCCTGAGAATCTTGATCTGTGAGTGCGGGGTTCCTACGGCTATGAGTTGCCAGTCGGGCGAAATGTCGATTCTGCCCTCTGCTGAATACTGGCGAAGGAATGACCCGGTATTCACGCTCCAGAACCGAATCTTACTGCTGCCGCCCTGGTTCACTAGGGTCGTGTTATCGGGCGAAATGAAGACCTGCGAAACACCGCTCCCATCTGCCCGGATCGTGCGGAAGTTGTTGCCCGTAGCCACTTCCCATAGGCGGAGGCTTCCATCGGGGCCGTTGTAAAAGCCGGCCGCGGCTCCACCGGTCACAAGCCAATTGCCGTCTGACGAGAAGGTCGCGCACGTAACGGAG
>JACDEQ010000311.1 GCA_013816225.1 Armatimonadota bacterium
CCAGAGGCCGTCCCAATTCGCCAACTCGAATTGCCCCTTGCACACGCGCAGGAAGAAGCTCTTGAACACCGATTGCACCACGTCCTCGGGGTCCATCTTTTGGCGGACGGCACGATCGAGGTTGACGTGGGCCAGGCCGATCAAACGCTGGGCGTACTCGACGAAGATCCGTCGAGCCGCGGCGTCATCGTTCGTCTTGATTCCCGCCAGCAAGTCGTCAAACGATGATCCACCCGCCATCGCGGCATTCTCCAGAAACCCGATTGGTAGCACCATTATCGAGGCCCGATTGACGATTTGCGAATTATTTTCCCAGATTCGGCCAGAAACGGGCATCTACCCCTGTCGGGCATCGTGGGTAGCCGTATGCGGGCCGTGAAGTGACGGTTGCGTCGCCCCTTTCAGCCTCCTTGGGCAGGAGTTTTTGGTGGCGGCGCGTTTTTCCGAAAGGTCGGCTTGGTCTCGCGTGTACTCTCTTTCGAAGTTTGCCAAATGACCCATTCGAACCAGAAGGATCCTGGCATCTGGCTCGGAGAAGATCGGGTATGCGTGTGCCCGACCGACGCCGGTTGTCGATCCACATTGAGGGAATTGACCATGTTCTCGTTCCAAAAGTCGAAAGTTGGCGGCCAAGCCAAATCAATGAGCGCCCGGTTGCGCACTCAACCGCGCTTCGAAGAACTGGAAGCTCGGGAAACTCCGGCCGCTCTCACGTTCATTTCGCAGGCGGGCGTCTATGGCATAGCAGCGGCCAACGGCTCGAGCACCAGCTCTCAAGTCAAATCGTTGCTCTCGTTCAACTCCGGCAACTTCGTCAGCAAGACCAGCGGCTCCAGCCAGGCGTATGCGTCGTTGACCAATCAATCGGGATCCTCGTCTTATAAAAGTGTCGAAGCCACAACCAGCGCTTACGGCCGGAGCGCCAACCTGGCGACCCAAGCAAGCGCCTGGACGACGGAAGGTTACGGCGCTTTCAACTACGTGTGGGTCCGCATTGACGCAACTTCGGGGGAACAACAAGGCCAAAGCGTTCAGGTCACGCTCACGCCCAGTTTCGTGAGCAACATCGGGGACAGCAATCAAGGATTCGCCTCCAACAGCTACGAATTCTATCTCAACGGTGGGAATTATCTCACCGGCAAAGATACGACTCGTGGCCAAGGCGAAAACTTCCAAAGAACCTTGACGATCAGCGGCACGGTCGGCTCCACCTTCAAAATCGCGTTCCAGCTCAAGTCCTATGTCAGCGTTTCCAGCAGCATCGGCAACACGGCTTCGATGCAGTTCAGCCTGGGCATGTCCGTTTCGAGTGCGTCTGGCGGCGGCGGCGGCCAGTATAGCGCCCCTACTGCTCCGAACCAACCGAGCTGGTCAAGCGCGGGGGGCACCAACATCTACCTGCAATGGAACGACGTGGCCAACGAAACCAGCTACGTCGTTCAGTATTGGAATTCCAGCACCGCCAACTGGGTCAACTTGACCACTCTCAATGCCAACACGACGTCGGTGCAAATCAACTACGGCCTTGGCTATTATTGGCGCATCGGCGCCGCTAACTCCATCGGCACGACGTTCAGCGATTGGGTTCTCGCCAAGTAGGGCCGATTTAATTTCTTACCACTGAACTTCTCCGCAAGACGCGGAGAAGTTGTGGGTGCAAGCTTCCCAGCTTGCACGTTTATAACCGTGCAAGCTGGAAGCTCGCGCCCACGATCGCGGCTCTGCACGCGCTAGTGAAGTTTGCCAATCTTACATCCTCGACGAAAGTAATGCCATGAAACACACGATGCGGTCCTTGTTGCGAAAGCTGTTCGGCACGCCGGCAACAAAGTGGTTCGCCGCGAAGCAGGCCAAGCAACCGCAACGGTGCAAAACGGCACTGAACCTTGAGACGCTTGAGCGGCGTGAGCTGATGGCGGCCGGCTTGTCGACCAGTTTTGCGCAGGGCATCCTGGTAATCCACGGCACGCCCCAGGCCGACGTTATTCGACTCACCAGCAATGCCAGCGGCCAAATCCTGATGAATGGCCAGCCCATTCAGGGGAATCCCACCCGCGCGACGACGCGCGCGCTCAGAGTCTTCGGACACGGAGGCGACGATGTCCTCGACGCCCGGCAAGTCACGTTGGGACGGGTCACTCTAAACGGCGGAGCGGGGGACGATTCATTGTGGGGAAGTCGAAATGCCGCCACGCTCCTGGGCGGAACTGGGGATGACATCCTCAAGGGAGGCTCAGGGAGCGACATCCTTAAAGGAGGCGCGGGAAATGACCATCTGTTCGGAATGTCGGGCGATGATCAGCTCTTCGGCGGGATAGGGAACGACTGGCTCGAAGGGAACAGAGGGCGAGACACCTTGAACGCCGGCGAAGGAGCTGATGCCGTTTTCGGCGGAGCGGGCGACGATTGGTTTGTATTTGACCGCAACGACGATTTTGGCTTCCTCGATTTCAGTGCGGATGTTTTCGACGGAGGCGAAGGCCAGGACAGCTTCCAATATCCATTTTCTTTGAATTTCGATCCGTCGGATCAAGTCGCTTCTATCGAAGCTTCAACTCCTGTCGAGCGAGAGACGGCTCAATCGTGGGTTGTCCAAGAACCAGCGCTCGGCCGCATCAAGGCGGACCTGGCATGGAGGCTTCATGTTCCCATCGAGGAAATCGAGCTGGTGCATCAGGAATCCGAGATCTGGACTGACTCCAGTCTCGGGCGCGGCTGGGGGTTCTATCAGCCCGTTTAAGGATACCGCCTCACCTTGCGTGCCCAGGGCGCGGATTTTGAGTATCGCACAGATGGGATAATCGACAACCTTTCTGCTCTCTGCGGAAGCACGGAAGATGTCAACGCGCTGACTTCGATGCTCCATGCGACCCAATTGGACCTCGCTTCGCGATTGCGTGTCGACGTTGGGTTAATTCACGTAGTCAGCAGCCAATTCACGATTTGGAGCGACAGCAGTCCGGGTTGGAAGATCATCCTAGACGTTGGCGGTATTCAATACGAATACGAAACGTCATTTGGATACGCCAATGGTCCGCCCGACAGCATCGTCTTGGTAAGTCCCATTGACTAGATGAGCGTGCCTGATTCCGCAGCATAAACCTGCAGCCTCAAAGAGCAACGCCGTGAAGGATTTTTTTGGGCTGTATTGTTTGTCAGTCCGAAACGCCCCGGAGGGGCGTCGGATTGTAGCCA
>JACDEQ010000312.1 GCA_013816225.1 Armatimonadota bacterium
AAATGGTGCGGATTGGAGTCGATAACAAAATCCTACGCTAAATCAGCTATTTACGCAACATCCGCCAGCCTGCGGTGCATAATTCGGGCTAAGAGATATGCGAAGCAACGCTTTTCGCTCAAGCGATTCACCACCTCCTTATGTTGTCGCTTCCGAAATCTAGATTCGAGCGTAGGCCTCGCTGGGCATCGAGGGAGTCGCCCCGGCGGAAGTGTTGCATACGCACTTCCTGTTTCATGAAAACCGGCCCTTGAATCCATTTTTCATTAATATATGACGTGGCCGCGACCGCCAATGGCAAACCATTCCGATTCCGATTCCGGACCGCTCTCAGCTTAGGGAGGCCGCATCACTGGGCCAAGGGGTGCCGGGCCTTTCCGCCCTTTTTAGAGGTAGGTTCCGTGGCCAAACCAGAACTCGGTAATAAGCATCAATGCCAGAACTGCGGCGCGCGTTTCTTCGATCTGAACAAATCGCCCATCAGATGCCCGAAATGCGGAACGGTTTGTCAGGACGCGCCGCTGCCGCGCGTGGCCCAGCATGCGGCCGGATCAAGCCTCCGGGCGAAAAGTCGATTTCGCACCGCGGCAGTGGCCGTTGACGAGGAGCCGCCGGCCGGCGCGGAAACCGTGCTGGTTTCGCTCGATGAAGCCGATGCCGGGGAGGACAAGGTTGCGGTCGTGGCGGACGACGATGTCGAAATCGAACCCGGCGACGAGACTTTCCTCGAGGAGGAGGAAGAGGATGCCGACGACGTCGGCGACCTCATCGATGGCGAGATCGGAGACGAAGAAGAACGCTGATGTTTGGCTTGTGAAGCGAGACGCATGAGGCTAATTGTGCTCCTCCCGCCATCGCTTCACGAAACTCAGCGTATTCTCAACATGCTTGACCGGATTGGAATCGGCATAGGAATAGAGAATCCTTCCGTCCGGCCCGATGACGTATGAAATCCGGTTCGCCGCGACCACGCCCACGACCGGAAGATTCTTCGTCGCGTCGTAACCGAGAGGCTCGGGTCTGGGCGAAGGAATCTAATCGAAGAAAAACAAGCGCCGCCAATGGGGAGGCATTCCGTTGAATTGGGTTCGGCTGGGCGGCGTTGTAGGGGGATCGTCAGGAAAAAGCTTCCAATCCTTATCTCTGAGATGGTCAAATTGGTGGAGGTCCATGGCCGAGCCGCGATCGAATGTTTTCGCGGCCCATTGCGGATCGGCGGAACTGTCGACTCAGTAGGGAACCTTCGAAGGTTGCTGACGATTATTTGGCTCTGTTGAGCCATTTTCGATACGTCGCACAAGATTACTTTTACGACCTTCGGGCGATTTTCTAGGACGTGAACTGATAAACACGACGGTCGACGTCTTGCCAGAGTCTGCTTTGGAGCCGTAAGCGGCCGTCCCTTGCGGCGGCCGGCATCCGAAACCCTTCACATAAGCGGTCATCCCTCACGAATCTATCCGATTTGGGTAGACTCCTAATCCAATGAGCGCATGACTCCATGCAAGTCCTGGCGGTCTGCGTCTGGCAGTCGGAGTCTTGACAAGCCGCAGGAACGCTCATACTTCCCCCCCGACTAGTTGGCCTCGATATAGGCGAGTGCTAACAGGCCCTTCTCGCTTATCCCTTTGCCGCGGGATCCGTCGTGTTCGGCGAACCCGGCCGCCCAGAACAGGAAGGAGACGACATGGCATTCCGTCCCTTGCATGACCGGGTGTTGGTCAAGCGCCTCGAGGGCGAAGAGAAGACCAAAGGCGGCATCATCATCCCCGATACCGCAAAGGAGAAGCCTCAGGAAGGTAAGATCATCGCTGTGGGTCCCGGTGGTCGCGATGAAACCGGCAAGCTCACCCCCCTCGACGTCAAGGCCGGCGACCACATCCTCTTCGGGAAGTGGTCCGGCACCGAGGTCAAGATCGGCGACGAGGAGCTGCTCATCATGAAGGAAAGCGACATCCTGGGCGTCGTGGGCTGACCCGACGGCCCTTCGCACCCGGTTTATCCCCTCTGGGAGGTGACTGACAATGGCTGCCAAAGACATCCGTTTCTCCACCGACGCGCGCGATCGCATTCTGCGCGGCGTCGAGATTCTCAATAATGCGGTGAAAATCACGCTCGGCCCGAAGGGCCGAAACGTCGTCATCGAAAAATCGTATGGAGCGCCGCGTATAAGTAAGGACGGCGTGACTGTTGCCAAGGAAATCGAACTTTCCGACAAGTTCGAGAACCTCGGCGCTCAGCTCGTGCGTGAAGTCGCTTCGAAGCAGCACGACGCCGCCGGCGACGGCACGACCACCGCGATCGTGCTCGCGGCCTCGATCGCCCGCGAAGGCGCGAAGGCCGTGGCGGCCGGGCTCAATCCGATGGACTTGAAGCGCGGCATCGACATCGCCGTAGAAGCGATCGTCGCCGATCTCAAGAAGAACTCGAAGACAGTCTCTTCGAACGAGGAGATCGCTCAGATCGGCAAAATTTCGGCCAATGGCGATCAGTTTATCGGTGAAGAAATTGCCAAGGCGATGCAGAAGGTCGGCAATGAGGGCGTGATCACGGTCGAGGAGGCCAAAAGCCTCGTGACCGAGACCGAGATCGTCGAAGGCATGCAGTTCGACCGCGGCTATCTCTCGCCCTATTTCATCACCAACGCCGAGAAGATGGTCGCCGAGCTCGAAGACCCTTACATTCTCGTGCATGAGAAGAAGCTGTCTTCGCTGCAGGCCCTGCTGCCGCTTCTCGAAGCGGTGGTGCAGACCGGCAAGCCATTGCTGATTGTCGCCGAGGATGTCGAGGGCGAAGCGCTCGCCACGCTCGTGGTCAACAAGCTGCGCGGCGGCTTGAAGGTCGCCGCCGTCAAGGCGCCGGGTTTTGGCGACCGGCGCAAGGCCATGCTCGAGGACCTCGCGATCCTTAGCGCCGGTCAGCTGATTTCCGAAGAACTCGGCATCAAGCTGGAAAATGTAACGCTCCAGATGCTCGGTCGCGCCAAGCGGGGCTCTGATCGCCGAAGCATGGACCTATTTCCATGGTGTAGCCCCAGCGCCGGGAAATCGGGATGCTGCCGCTGCGGCGCATGCCTACATCGCGTTCCAGGATTGCGTGCTCTCGCGGACGCCGTCGGCTAGACCGACGAACTCCTTGCCAGAGCCGCCACGGCGTCCATCAAGACCCTCCGTCGCTCTCCGCTGGAGGCC
>JACDEQ010000313.1 GCA_013816225.1 Armatimonadota bacterium
GTCCGAAGGCAAGATCACCGCGCTTGTCAAAGCCTGGGGAGGCTTCATCGAAGACAGCGAATCGAGCGACTTGGAAACCGAGCATCCGTCGATGCTGATGACGGTCCGCGTGCCTGAGGCGCACTTCGAGACGGCTCTGAAGAAGTTCGAAGAGCTGGGCGTGCGAACCGCGAAGTCGGTAAGCGGCAAGGATGTAACGGCTCAACTCGTGGACATGGACGCCCGTCTGAAGAACCTGCGCGCACAAGAAGAGACTTACCGCCAAATCCTTCGGCATGCCAACAAGGTCGGCGAAGTTCTTGCGGTTCAGCAGCACCTATCGGACATTCGAGGCGAGATCGAGTCGATGGACGCGAGCCGGCAATCGATTGCGAAGCTTGCCGCTCTATCGACCATTTCGGTTACGTTCCAGCAGCGGCCCGCCGCAAAGGACTTGCAAGGTGACGCCGGCTGGGCTACCGATGCATGGGCAAGCGCAACACAAGCCCTTGACGGCGCATTCAAGGCACTGTCGGTCGCCGTTATATGGGTATTTGTCTACGCACCCATTTGGCTGCCCGTCGCGTTCTTCGGCTGGGTTATTGCCCGCAGGGTGGCTCGTCGATAATCTGCCGAGCATGCCGTAATTCCCCATCGTAGATGTAGCAACGTGTGCTCGGACCTTGGTAAATTACAGCCATGTTTCGCAGACCCGTCCGCATAGCCCACCTCTCTTCGCTTGTGACGCTCATCTTGACCTTCGGGTGCACGAATCAGGAGGTCATGCCGACGCAGGTCGTCTTCACGTCCGATCGAGACGGAAGCCCCCAAGTCTACATCATGGAGGCGAACGGCGCGGACGTCCGAATGCTCACCGACCCCACCAACCCCAACAGCGAGCCCGCAATGTCGGGCGCCGGCACCAAGATCGTTTATAGTTCATTCCGGGGCGGCAATTTGGACATTTTCATGAACAACAATCTCGGCACAAACGAACAACCGCGTACCGAGGACAGAATAAACGAGTATTCGCCTGTGCTCAATAAGAACGGTAACAAAGTAGTTTACGTTGGCGAGATATCCGGCCAACCGCAGATCTTTATTATGGATTCGGGCGGCGGGAACAAAAAGAGGCTGACCGAAGAGCGATCGAGAGATATTTTGCCGACGTTTAATGAAACCGGATCGAGAATTGTTTTCGTTTCGAACCGGACCGAAAATGACGATATATGGATCATGCGACTAGACGGTTCCGACCCCGTTAACCTGACGAACGATCCGGCAGACGACACAACTCCTGCAGCATCCTTAGACGGCGACCGAATTATTTTTTCATCTAATCGAAGCGGCATTTACCAGATTTACTCGATGCGCTCAGATGGAACAGAGGTCACCGCTCTAACGACGAGCGCAGGAAATAAAAAGAGCCCGTCCGTCGCCCTGAACGGCCGAAAGGTTTTCTTTTATTCGGACGCGACCGGAAACAATGACGTTTATTCGATGAACAGCGACGGAACCGAAGAAACGAACCTCACAAATAATGCGGCCAATGACACCAAGACGGCGACGTGGGTGGCGCCGTAAGACTGCAGACACTAAGTGCGGTCCTATGCCGAAGGGATTGGTGGCATTTCCGAATCTGCAGCCATTAGTCTCGGGTCTCCGTCTAGTAAACTGAGTATTCGTGCACACACACATAATCGCGGCCATCGACACTCCTGAACTCGGCGAGGCCAAAGAGACGGTGCGGCGACTCTCTCCGCATGTTTTCGCCTTTAAAATCGGACATGCCCTGGTCCTCGGCCACGGCCTAAATGTTATCGACGATCTTCAGGCCGCCGGCGCGCAACGGATATTCCTCGACATGAAGTTCCACGACATCCCGAACTCAGTCGCCCTCGGTGTGTACGAAGCTGCCCGACACGGTGTGTGGATGATGACCCTTCATGCGAGCGGCGGGCTTGCGATGATGGCTGCGGCGGTCGAGGCGGTCCGAGATGCAAACCCCGAAATCCCGCCCTGCCTGGTCGGCGTAACGGTACTAACAAGTGTGGATGATGACACCCTGCGCGACCAATTGGGCGTGATGCGCACGACGAACGAGCAGGTGCAGCATCTTGCTAAGCTCGCGATCGATGCGGAACTCGACGGAGTGGTCTGCTCGGGGCAGGATGTGAAAATGCTTCGAGAAGAATTGGGGCACGAGCCGATTCTTGTAACCCCCGGAATCCGCGCTCCTGGCGGCGACGTGAACGACCAGAAGCGAACATCTACGGCTGCCGAATCTCTAAGTGCCGGCGCTAACTACGTGGTTGTCGGCCGCGCTCTCACCGCTGCGCCGGACCCCGAATTGGCCCTCATCTCTCTTGGACTTTAGCCGCAAGCTCGTTACCTGGTATCGCGCTAACGCGCGAGACCTGCCTTGGCGGCGGACCTCGAATCCCTACGCGATCTGGGTTAGTGAAGTAATGTTGCAACAAACGCAGGTCGCGACGGTTGTGCCGTATTTCGAGAACTTCTTGGCTCGTTTTCCGAGCCGGGAAAGCCTGGCAGGTGCGCACGAGCAAGAAGTATTGGCGGTATGGCAGGGCCTCGGTTATTACAGGCGAGCTAAGAGCCTTTGCTTGGCTTCAAAGCAAGCAGCGCCGAGTACGGCCGAAGGGCTGACGCAACTCCCTGGGATCGGCAGATACACGTCGAGAGCAATTGCCAGCATGGCTTTCGGCGAAAGGGTTGCGTGCGTCGACGGCAACGTGAGACGCGTGATCTGCCGATTTTTCGGGCGCAACATGACGGACAGAGAATGCGAGTCCCGCTCATTGGACCTTATGGCGAACTCGAAACCGGGGGAATGGAACCAGGCGGTAATGGAGCTGGGGGCGACTGTGTGCTTACCGAAATCACCGAGGTGCGTTTCGTGTCCACTGAAGAAAGGGTGCATCGCCACGTCTGAAGGCAGCCAAGGCTCGCTTCCCCGTTCCCGGGCAACGCATGCGGTCATTCTTCAGCGCCACCTTTGCGTGTGTCCGATCGCCGCTGGCGAAGTAGGCATCCGTCGTATCCCGGAAGGAGAGTGGTGGGCTTCGATGTGGGAGTTTCCTCGCGTACGGCTCGGGGCCGACGAAAACATGGAAGACGCCTTGCTGCGGCTCGGATATCCGAACGCGACTTCGATTGGAACTCATGCGCACGTCGTCACGAAGCATC
>JACDEQ010000071.1 GCA_013816225.1 Armatimonadota bacterium
CCCGCTCCTCTAGCACCCAACCTACGGGATCATTTCAAGTTTCAGATGATCGATGCCGACGGTATACGGGTAAATGAACACCGGGCCGTTCGGCTTCCAGCTATACCTGACTCGAACAAGGCCAGCGCCGCTGATGTATGCGGCGGGATCGCCCACGACGACCGTGTAGGCCATCTCGGACGATGGGGCGACCCGAGAGTCGACTTGTTCCCACAGCCCTGAGGAGTGGTTGAACAGTTCGATACGAGCTTGGAGGTTGCTGGCGGAAGCTCCGGCTTCCACGGTCAGTCGAAGGGCATCAGGAGTTGTCGTCGGGAGGATCGTCTCACCGATCAGTCGGATTGGAGCCTCCTGCGTCGTGAAGACCGGCCCGGGTCGAACCACGTACCGATCGTCGTTGCTGGTGACGGTATCGGACGTTGCTCCGGAGATCACGATACCACGCTCGAGTGTGAACGAAGCGTAGGGAATCACGTACGCGACTCCCGAGACCACCAACGCGTAGTCGGCGTCGAGTTCGGGAGTGCCCACGTGACTATCTTGGAGGATCTCGCTACCGAGAACTTCAATGGTCCAAACACCCGCCGTCGGATTCTGAACGAACACGTTCTCGACCGTGTCTTTGACGTTCGCGACGCCGCCGGAAGTGGACCAGATGCCCGCCGACAGGCCGTTGTTACCAAAATATTGCGTCCCACCACCTGGAGCGGTGACACGCAGCGTGAGGTCGTTAACCCTGTGCTGAGACTGATTAGCTGGGTTACCCGCTAGGTCCTTGTAACACATGGTTGCTCGAAGAGCAGGCGTCCCCGCATCGACGTAGAGCCTGTATGTGTTCGTACCCAGTGGCGTGACCACGTCGGTCTCGTCGACGACGAACATATCTACTGCCCGGTCGTAGAGGTCCTTGATCGCGGCAGTGCCCCAGCCTTGCCGGACGCGAGTCAAGCCACCTTGGTTCAGCGGATACTGGGTGGCGCTATTGATCATGAGGGCCTTTGCCGTCATCGCATGGCAGCGCGCGTCGAAGACCGTGTCTTCCTCGACCGTATTGTTGAACACCCCGTCGGCCCACATCTGGAACAGGAGGCCGAAGTGGCCGCACGTAATCGGCGTCGAGCCGCTGGTCCCGCCGAAGTTGCTCGTGTAGGACACATCTGACACGTTGGAAGGGCAGAAGATCGAGTCATAGAAGTGGGACAGGTCCGGCTTGATTCGGCCGTCGCTGGCCGGCCCGGTGCTGGCGCCGCTCGCATTGTCGTCGGCCCTGGTCGCTGTATTCAAGTGGTCGACGCCGCCGACAGCCACGATGTTCTTCGCCCACGCTTGCGGTCTGGACTGCTGGTTGCCCAAGTTGCTTTGTGATTGGCAAATCAGGATGTCGAGGTCGAAGATCAAATCGTCCATTTCAGCTGAGACGGACGTATATTGGGTTGTCTGTGGGCTTCCCGTGCTGTTCGACTCGAACACGATGTGGTTGTTGTTGATCGCGTTTTGAGTTTGAGTATAACGGGTCGCGCCCGTGCTAAGGCCCGCTCGAAATACGCCTTGCCCGAGAGGGAGCACTCCCTTGCCCATCGAGTTCACCGCGCCGTCTCCGAAGATGATGCCGGTCGTGCTCGTGCCGTGTGAAGTGTCCCCGGAGTTAGACAGAATGATCAGGGGTCGAGAATCGAAGTCATTGTGAGTGGCGCGGACGCCGACATCACGAACAAGCCCGATAACTCCCTGGCCGCCGTATCCGGCGACGCTCTGGAGGTCATTTGTCCCACTGAAGATGCGGGCGATGTTCATGTCGATTTCCTGCTTGCCCCATTTGTCGATCCACATGACCTCGTTCCAGCCTGCGGCTTCCCTCAGTTGGGTAGCGGAGAGATCCGCTTCCACGGTGCGACCTCCAGGTCCAGCATCAACAACGGTGCCGCCGATGCTGCGAATCCTGTTCGCCAGCGGGTCCTTCTGCGTCGAACCGCTCTCGAAGACCCGGATGTTATAACGCTGCGACGGCAAGGAATCCATCGACGCGAGGAGCGAAAGATCGAGTCGATACGCGGGCTCGTAGGGTCCCACCCACCGCACATAGGACAAGCCTTCCACCTGGCGCTTGGCGAACCCGTTCATGCGGACAATATAGGAGTTGTTCTTGATGTAGGTATAAACGGTTCCGCCGAGGCCGGTGATGTCCTTTCTATATTGCTCGAGGGGCGTTGAAACGAACTGGACGATATAGACTTCGTTCTCTGCGTTTGCGGCTAGGCGGATTGGCACATCAGGCACGCCCTTCAGAGGGTCGAAACTCGCGTATTGCAGTTCGATGGCCAGCCCTGACTCAGCCACGCGCTGGACGCGTGTGCCGTCGAGGCTGATTCCATGGTAAGGCGTTCCGCTTTCATTCCATAAAGCAATCACGGTCGTACTCCCCGCCAGCCTTATGGACCGTAAACCCGAAACGGGCTGCCTCGTGGAGTGGAACGGAATCCCGCTAAGAGACAGCTCGCTCTTGCCTCCCGTTCGTTCAATGGATACATCCTGCAGGCTGCCGAATAATGCGGCGCCTGCGATCACGATCGATAACATAGCAAAACCTCCGAAAAAGCATAGGCGGACGGCGTCGAGGCCGCACGCAAACATGTCAGGCTCTTCTGGCAGCCAGATTTCTATTAAACACTAAGTCTTATGAGTATTTGGCCGTATGCCAGACAAAAAAGCGTTAATGTTGGTATAATCTTCGGGAATGTGGATATTCGGGCCATCGGTCTGCGTATCTAATTACAGTTGCTCGCAAGGATGCGGAGACTGCGCCGGGAGGCGGAGGATAACAAAGGGTTACTCCCCTCGAAGCCGGCCAGGGTAAGCGGTCCTTGACGATCGACACGCACACTCTCAAGGAGGAGTAACGTATGAACAAAACGCTGAAACTCGCTTTCGGCGCCCTGCTCGGGTCCATGCTAGTCATGCCGGCCCTTGCCCAGGGAGAGCAGTTCCCTGACGTCCCTGAGAACCATTGGGTTTACAAGGCGCTTCTCGACATGAAGAACGAGGGCGTCTTGGTTGGATACCCTGACGGTCTTTTCCGGGGCGGACGCCCTGCGAGCCGCTACGAGCTCGCCGGCGCAATCAACACGGCCTACCAGAAGCTCAAGGGAATGATCGGAGGTCTGCAAGATCAGATCGACGCTATCAAAGCCGGTATGGGCGGAGGCCAGGATGTCGAAGCGCTTCGTCGCGAACTCGACGCCCTGAAAGCTCAAGTTGCTGCGATGGGTCGCTACGGCGACGACATCGCTGCCCTGCAGCGCATGGCCTCGACTTTCGAGAAGGACCTCGCCGCTCTCGGCGTGGACGTCGAAGCTATGAAGAAGGACCTCAGCGACCTCGCTGAGCGCGTTGGCCGGCTTGAGAAGATCAAGCCCGCTGTGGACATCCACGGCGACGTCAACGCGGTTCTTCACGGTGGCCACTCCGATGACGGCCTCTTCGGTATCACCGTAGACGCGCGCCCCACGGGTGTGGGCCGCGGCGGATACAGCGGCGAACCCGACGGTATGGAGCGCGACCTTTCGATCGGCCACGAACTGGGCCTCCAGCTCAACGGCACGAATGAAGACGGCCCGAAGTGGCATGCAACGCTCGTCGTCGGCAACCTTCTTGGCTTCTCATCGGAGGGCCTTGACGGCGGACCCGTCTACACTATGTACGGCAACCAGTCCGGCGTTATGGCAAACCTCGCCTTCCGCGAGCAGGCTGAAAGCGTGTACTTCCAGGACTTCGGCGTCACCTTCGACACCGCGATGTTGGGACAGGGCTTCTCGGCCGACCTTGGCCGCGTCAGCCACAAGTCTGGCAGGTACTTCTTCCAGCGAATCGACAATACTCCGTATTTCGAGAATCCTCGCTGGGATGATGGCAATTGGTACTTCGATGGAGCCGACCTCGGCTTCCACTGGGGAACCGTTGGCCTCGACGTCTACGCCGGACGCAACTCGGATCACCTCGACAGCGGCTCCACTTTCGGTGGTCTCATCAACAACGAGATCTGGCCGATGAGCGCCGGTCCCCAGAACTTCTTTGCCAGCGGCGAGATGCTGGTCGACCGAACTCTCGGTTTCGACCTCGGCTTCAGGCTCGGCGGTTCTGGAGATATTATGCTCCACTACCTTTTCCTCGACAGCGATAACCCGGTTACGGCTTCCATGTCGGGCGCCAGCACTTACAATCGCGTCAACGTTTGGGGCGGTGAGGTCAATTTCAACCTTGGCCAGAACCTGAACGTGAACGGTGGATACAGCCAGACCGACCTCAAGTACAACGAGAGCACTGTCCTCGATGGAGACAACGCCGCTTGGTGGGCTCAGGCTCGCTTCAACGTCGGTGCCGTCGGCATCGGCCTCGGCTATCGAGAAATCGAGCCTTGGTTCGGCGCTCCCGGCGACTGGGGCCGGACGGGCTTCCTATGGAATCCGGTCGACCATCGGGGTCCCTACGGTGACGTCAGCTTCAACGTCAGCAACAATCTCGATGCCAAGGTCGGCGCGTTCCTCTTCGAGGGCCGCGACGGGGTTATCATCCCGGCTGACGCCGAGATCTTCGGCATCAACGCCGAGTTGAACTTCAAGCTCTTCGGAACTTGGGGAGCAAACCTCGGTTGGGAATGGGTTGAGTATCGTGACGTGGTCGCCGGCTTCCAGCCGTCGGTCAACTGGTACCGCATGGGCCTTTCTCAGATGATGGGCGACGGCTCCTCGCTGATGTTCAAGTACGAGATCAGCAACTACGACGACGAGGGTTCCGGCTTCACCAGCGGACTCGGCCTAATCGGCGGAGATCGCAGGGGTGGCCTGTTCACCACGCAGTGGACGAGAAAGTTCTAACTTAGATCGTCCTCACATGAAAAATCCTATCCGGTCTTCGCACCGGGTGGGATTTTTTTGTGCTGGCGCCTAAGAAGGGCGAGAGTTTCGGCCCGCTCCTTGCTCGACCTTGTGGTCTGCCCGCGTGCCCAAAACGCCCTGCAGCTCCCGACGTCTACGGCGTCGCACCAAAGCATCACCCGCCTCCTGCAGATGGTTGAGTGCATCGGCGTTTTCCTCGCAGGCCAATTCGCGGCCCTGGAAGTCCAGCAGCTTCTTGATCAGCAGGTCGATCACGTCCTCGACCCGGCAACCGTTGACGCCTACCGATTGCGGTGCTCCGTGCTGGAAGATGATGTCCACAAACTCCGTCTTGATCCGGGCATCGCTGCCGTCCATGCTTCGGAACCTTTCCATGTTTTCGCTCATTGTCGTAGTTCCCTTATACCCTCACTTCTTCTGTTATGCGGCCCGCCCGGTCATGATACGCACTCAATTTGACCGTGCCAGAGCCTTTGAGTGTCCATTCGAAAACGTGGCGATGGTCCGTGCCGTTGAACTGCCAACCGAATCCTCCCGAGGATACTTCGGACCTTCCCTCCAGCTGTGGACCCTCCTGCCTCAGCAGGCCGGATTCCACCTTCACGCCTTTCGGAACTTCGATCTCGCCCACCACTCCGCGGCATAATTTTTTATCCTTCCCAACTTTGGTGACGTATGAAGGCAGCCATCCGGTGTTGTCGACCGCGAACCTGATGATTGTCGAGCCGCCGATTTTCTTCGCCTCGATCTTGAATATCTCCAGCTTGGGTGAAATTAGGGCCTGCCATATAACCCAGTCGGCGAATGGTGCGATTTCGGCTTCTAAATAATCGGGCGGCGGGTTTCTAAAAGCGTACTGAGGGTCCCAGCCGCCAAGCTGAATCATGCCGAACTGCGGATGGTCGTACTCATACCAATCGATGTGGCCCTTCCCGCCAAGCTTCTCATCGGACCACTTCAGGAGCATTTTGTCGTGCTCGAACGGATGGTCGCGAAACCAGTCGATATACTTGTAATCCGTAATTCCCGCCTGGCGTTGGGGCGACCAGATTTCGGTCGTCCAGGCGAACACGCCTCGGTGCTCGTACATCCAATCGTCGAAAACGCCGGTGATGACCTCTTTAGGGTGGTATCGGAACTCGTGGTAGTTGCTAATGGCGGGGTAGCCGGTCATCTCCTTGCCCTTCTCACCAATCTTCTGATAGTTCCAGAGGTCTTCAGCGGGGATATCGTCGTCGGGCCTGGTGCTCGGCGGCCGCAGGTGGACTCCGCTGAACGTGTGGAACGTGACCGCGCCGCAGATGTTCGGTCTTTTCGAGATCGCATCGACAAGCGCATGGATCTCCAGTTCACTGGTGGGAAACGGTCCCGCTCCGTGCTGGTCGCTCTCGAGCCTCCATCCGCTCGGAAAGTTCCGGTTGAAGTCCAAACCTTCCTTTGTGCGTTGGCTTCGAACAGTGAGGCCATCGTAATTGTGGTAAATGCCTTCAGGAAGCAAGCGGTAGTATTCGCCACCGGATTCAGCGGGGTCACGTCGATCCATCAGACGAGGTTCTTCCTCGCTGACTTTCCACGGTCCGTTCGGATCCTTAATCCTCATGCTGAGGATGCGCCCGTCGCCGTCCACGTCTAGACGTTCGAGACCATAGAAATCGTCCTCCTCGTATGGATATGGCCGTGTGCCGCTCCGGATGATCTTGGGGACGTCCGCGAGGGCCCATTCCGCGCCGTCGGGGTTGACCCGGGGAACCAGGTAGAACGCGCGCGTGTCCAGGGCTCTTGTGATCGTGGCGTCCTGGCCGTAAGACGTGATGAGTTTGTTCAGGATGTAGAGCACCGCTGCGCTGGCGCTGACCTCGCTCGCGTGGATGTTCCCATCGCACCAAAACGCGGGTTTGTCTTTCGCAGCTCCCGTCCTCGAGTTCGTGACCGCGACCAGCAAGATTTTCCTGCCTTCGTGACTCTTTCCGATCGCTTCGACCGTGACCAACTTCGGGAACTCCTTGGCGAACCCCTTTACCAGTTTCGTGAGGTCATCGTGTCGGTAGTAGCGGTTGAATTCAATGGCGGGCATTTGCGCATTATACGATAGCGGCTAAACTGTACTCGTGCAGCAACTCAAAATCATCCCGCTTGGCGGATGCGGCGAAATCGGCAAAAACATGACCGTAGTCGAACAAGGGGACGACATCATCGTCATCGACGCCGGTCTCAGCTTTCCTACGGAGGATATGCATGGTGTCGATATCGTCATCCCTGACATCACGTACCTCAAGGAAAACCGCAAGCGCATCAAAGGCATTGTTCTGACGCACGGCCATGAAGACCATGTCGGGGCCCTCGCCTACATTATCAACGATTTGAAAGTGCCGATTTACGGCAGCCGCCTCACCATCGAGCTCGCCAAACGAAAGCTCAACGAGCGGTTCCCGGATAAAGATCTCGACCTGAAGGTGCTGAAGCCGGAGGAGTCGTTCACGCTGGGTAGTTTTGAAGTAGAGCCGATCCACGTAACCCACAGCCTCCCGGATTCCTACGCGATCGCCCTTTGGACGCAAATCGGCATAGTTTTATTCACGGGCGATTTCAAGTTCGACTTTACACCCATAGACGGAAAATTAACGGAGATGTCCCGATTCGGCGAATTGGGTGATGAGGGGGTCGCGCTGTTGCTGAGCGATTCGACCAATGCGGAGTCGGCCGGGTGGAGCCCGAGCGAACGAGTAGTCACCGACGGCTTTCGGAAAGTCTTTGCCAATGCACAGGGCCGCGTATTAATTACGACATTTGCGAGCAATATTCACCGCATGCAGCAAGCCTTCAATGTCGCTCAAGAGATGGGCCGGATGGTGGCCGTGGCCGGCAGGCGCATGGAGCAAACCATAGGGATCGCAAATTCGCTAAAAATGATCCAGCTGCCAGAGGATACATATATTAGGCTCGAAGATTGCGATAAGTTCGATGACCGCGAGATCGTAATTTTGACGACCGGATCGCAAGGAGAGCCCCTCGCCGCTCTTAATCGAATGGCCAACGAGGAATACCCGCGCATGAAAATTAGGCAGGGTGATACCGTGGTCTATTCAGCGAGACCTATCCCTGGAAACGAGGCTGCAATTTGGCAAACTGTTAATCGTTTGTTCCGCCAGGGGGCCAAGGTCGTCTATGGGCGCGATGCGAACGTGCACGTCAGCGGGCACGCGTATGCCGAAGAACTAAAGATGATGATCAACTTGACGCGGCCTCATTACATCGCGCCGGTTCATGGTGAGCCCCGGCATCAGGCCGCGTACTCCCGTCTTGCCCAGGAGATGGGTTACTCCGAGGAAAGCATCATCGTCCTGGACAACGGATCACAGCTGGTGGTCGAAAAGGACGGCGCCTATATGGCCGACCGCGTGCCTTGTGGGCGCGTCTTGGTCGACAGCAGCGGCTACGCAGGCGTCACCGACGAACTGCTTCGCGATCGACGCAACCTAGCCAGCGATGGCGTGGTATTCGTGAACGTCGCGATCGATTCCGATGCCGGTAAAATCGTTGGCTCTCCCGACCTAGTCACCAAAGGTGTGATGGCTCCAAACGGAGAAATCGACCGTCTCAAGGAAGTTTTGGACGACTTACTCCGGAACCTTTCCCGGGCTGAGCTAAAAGACACCGCCGGCGTCCATCAGGACGTTAGCGACGTCACCAGAAAGTTCTTGAAGAAGACGATGAACAAACGGCCGCTGGTTGTGGCGTCGGTCGTCGACGTCTAGTCCGTGGCTTCTACCGGTGACGTCGCGGCGATTTCGCGCAACACTTGTATCGCGCCTAAAATCACGCTGAGCAAAACCGGGCCGACAAGCAACCCGACAGGGCCCATGGTAACAATTCCACCGAAAATCGCGAAGAATACGGCCATCGGATGGAGTTTTACGCGGTGTCCGATAATGATGGGGCGAAAAATATTATCGATCAGCCCTATAACGCCGACACCGATAATCGCGAGTATAACTGCCCGACCCCATGCCCCTTGGGAGAGCAAAAGTAGGCAGGCAGGGACCCACACGATGGGGGCGCCCGCGAACGGAATCGTGCAAAGGACAATCGTCGCCATGCCCCAGACCAGAGGCGCTGGAAGCCCCAGTAGCCAGAAGGTGATACCGAGCACCGTACCTTGCATGAGCGCCACCAGCACGATTCCGTAGAACGTTGCGTGCACCGTGTCGTAGACGGTGGTAAGAATGGCTGCGCTTTTGTGAGGCGGCAGAGGGATAAGATCGGTTGCAGGAGCTCGCAAACGATGTCCGTCTCGAAGCAAGAAGAACAACAGGAGTAGCGCAAAGACGAACGTCAGCACGCCATAAAGCAGTTTGGTGGCAATCATAGGCGCCGATCCCAACAATGTTCGGGTTAGCTGCTCGAGCGACTTGCGCAATTCGAAAT
>JACDEQ010000072.1 GCA_013816225.1 Armatimonadota bacterium
GTGGAGGATGTTAGCGGCCTCGGTCATCTCGACCATGAACGTGCTCTGCCCGGTGGCGAGTTCGTCACGTGCGCCGATCCGGGCGAACACGCGGTCGACTATCGAAAGCTCGGCCTTGGCGGCAGGAACGAAGCTTCCGATCTGCGCCATGAGAACGATGAGCGCCGTTTGCCTGAGGTAAGTCGACTTGCCGCTCATGTTGGGCCCGGTGAGGATGACGAGCGAGCGGTCCTCATCGAGAATCGTGTCATTTGGGACAAACGAACCGAAGCCGGCGTGCGCCTCGACAACGGGATGCCTGCCGCCCTGAATGGAAATCGAAGCGCCATTTTTGTCGAAGATAAACACGGGCCTCGTGTAACCCCTCAGGGCGGCGGCTTTGGCAAGCGACTGGATCGCATCGATCTCGGCTATGGCTCTCGCGGTTTTCAACAGCCTTGCCGACGTGCGCGCGACTGCCTCGCGCAATGCCGTGAACAGCTTGTACTCGAGGTCGAACGCTTTTTCCTCGGAACCGAGCACCTTCGACTCGTATTCTTTCAGTTCCGCGGTGATGTAGCGCTCCGAGTTCGCAGTGGTCTGCTTGCGCACATAGGAGGCGGGAATCTTGTTGGACACGGACTTCGGCGCTTCGAGGTAGTAGCCGAATACCGAGTTGTAGCCGACTTTGAGCTTGTCGATCCCCGTCGCCTCGCGCTCCGTTTGCTCGAGGCCGGCGATGTACGCTTTGCCTTCTTGAGAAAGCTTCCGGAGTTCGTCTAGCGTTTCGTCGTAGCCGGCCCTGATCAGTCCCCCTTCGCGAAGGGAAATCGGCGGGTCGTCGGCGATGGCTCGGGTCAGGTTTTCGAGCAAATCTTTGCACGGGTCGATCTCGCGCCGCATTTCGGCTACGCGCCCGTGGCTCACCCGGTGGGTGGCGTCGATGAGGTCCGGCAAGAGAGCAACCGAGTGCTTGAGCGCCACGAGGTCCCTGGCGTTGGCGACCCCGGTAGCGGACCGAGACACCAGGCGCTGGATGTCGTAAAGCCGGTGGAGCACGCCGCGCACCTCGTCCATCGCAAGGCCGTTTGTATAGAAGACCTCGACGCCGTCGAGCCTCTTCATAATCGGCTCAGCTTCCAGGAGCGGCTCCTCGATCCAGCGCTTCAATCCCCGCGAGCCCATTCCGGTCTTGGTGTGATCGAGCGTTTGCAACAGCGTCATGCGCTTGCCGCCGTCGGTGATGTTCGCGGTGAGTTCGAGACTCCGCGCGGTCGGCCCGTCGAGACGCATTCGGCTGTCGAGGGAATACGTGACCACGTGGTCGATGTGGGAAGATTCGATCTCGTTTTGGTCCAGGTACTTGAGGATCGCGCCGGCGGCCGTGGAACCTGCGTCCATTTCTTCCAAGCCGAACGGATCGAGAGACGCGGTCCCGAACTGTCGCCGAAGCCGGGCCTTAGCATCGGTGGGCTTCGCGAACTCCATGCGCGTTACCATTGTCTTCGCCAGCTTTTCGAGGAGCTCGTAGAGTTCCGTTGCCTCTTCGGGCAGGAGGCACTCGGCGGGGTTCAGGCGGGCGATCTCCTGGAGGGTGCGTTCGTGGGCATCATCACCTGTCAGCTGTGTGACCAGGAATTCGCCGGTCGACAGATCGAGGAAGCTTATCCCCGCCCCATCTTCCACCGGGGCGGCGGATGCGAGGAAGTTGTTGCTTCCTTGCTCCAGCATTCCGTCCTCCACGACGGTGCCCGGCGTCATCACCCGAGTCACCTCACGTCTGACGAGGCCCTTGGCCAGTTTCGGGTCTTCGACTTGGTCGCATATCGCGATCTTGAATCCTTGCTGGATGAGAGCCGCGAGATACTTCTCGACCGAATGGAAGGGGACGCCGGCCATCGGAATGCGCCCGTTCGGGCCGTCCTCTCGCCCGGTGAGCGTGATTTGCAGCGCTCGCGCAGCGGTCTCGGCGTCCTCTCCGTAGAACTCGTAAAAGTCGCCCACGCGCATCGCCAAGAGGGTCCCGGGGTACCGTTCTTTGGTGGCGAAGTATTGCCGAAGCATCGGCGTGTGGGCACGCACGTTGGTGTATTACCCGACCTCCGGGTTACAATCGCTCAGGAAGTCGAAATGCGCCTACTAATCTACTGGGTCATCAGCGCCATCAGCCTCATCGTGTCGATTCTTATCGCCACGCCGCTAGGCTCGGATATCGTCCTCGATGTTGACCCGCCGTGGAGGATATTGCTGGGAGTTATCGTTCTGGGGCTCGTTAATGCGACGCTCGGGTCGATCGCGAAACTCCTCACCGCGCCCTTGAATTGCTTTACCTTCGGGCTGGTGTGGCTCCTTATCAACGGGGCGCTCTTCTATTGGGTGGGGCAGTTCGGCACCCGGGAGAACCCTACGATGGGATTTTACGTGGGTGATTTTTGGGCTGCGGTCGTAGGTAGCCTCCTGATGGGTATCGTGCTCGGCCTGATGCGCCGGTTTGCGCACAAAGATGAACCGGCCGCGTAAGATTTGGAGGCTGGTGAACTCGGCGGTTCTGCTAAGGCGGGCCGCTTTGGTCGGCATACTTGGAATCATCCTGTTCTTTACCGGGCTCGCGCTCAGCTACCGGCTGCTGCTGCTCCCGGTCATCACAGCGTTCGATAACGCTTTCACCAATCTGCTCGGCTCATTCCTTAACGCGGCCGACCTGCCCGTAGGAAGGCACTACGCCGGCGGAGCGCTTCTCATTCTCGGCGGGTATCTTGTTTACCGGGCGATAAGAAATGTCCTGCGCGAGGTAATGAGGATCCTAAATCCCGGCCAGGAGGGAAAAATCGCCGGGAATTTTTGGAAGCAGCAAGCTCTCGCCGCAGGGCCTAGCATCGTCGCGATCGGCGGCGGAACCGGCTTGTCCACGTTGCTCCGCGGCCTCAAAGAGAAGACGAGCAGGATCACGGCTGTCGTTACGGTTACGGACGACGGGGGATCGAGCGGGCGTTTGGTGGCAGACAAGAAGATTCTGCCACCGGGCGATATCCGGAACTGCCTCGTCGCCCTCGCTGACGCGGAAAAGTCGATGACCGATCTTTTCCAGCACCGCTTCGAGGGCGCTTCCGGGTCTCTGAGCGGACACAGCACGGGGAACCTGCTGATCGCGGCGCTTGTTGATCTGACGGGAGACTTCGACAAGGCTGTTCGCGAGGTGGGACGGGTCTTGGCGATTCGTGGTCGAGTTATTCCGGCGACGCTCGACCCAGTTTGCCTGAAGGCGGAGATGGAGGACGGGACCGAAATTTACGGCGAGACCAAGATCGTCAACTCCCAGCAGCGCATTAGACGGATCTTCCTCGAACCCCCGGATACCGGCCCCGTCCCCAAGGCGCTCGACGCGATTCGGGGAGCGGACGTCGTCGTGATCGGACCTGGTTCGATCTATACAAGCGTAATTCCGCCGCTTCTTGTTCCGGGCGTTGCCGAGGCGCTCAACGAGTCGCCGGCGATAAAGGTTTACGTTTGCAACGTAATGACACAGCCTGGCGAAAGCGACCGTTTTTCGGCGAGCGACCACGTCCGCGCGATCGAATCCAATGTCGGCCGGCGGGTTTTCGACTACGTACTAATAAATAAAGCAATGCCGGGTCAGTTCCTTTCGGAAAGGTATTCGGAATCGGGGCAGGAATTCGTCGCTCCCGATCCCGATAGAATTCGCGCTATGGGGCTCAAGCCAATCTCGGCCAACTTGATTTCGGAAACGGACGTCGTGCGTCACGACCCGATGCGAATTGCGGAAAGCATTGAAAGGCTCGTGAAGTAGTGCCGGGGAAGATTGTCATCTTATCCGGACCGAGCGGTTCCGGGAAGGACACGATAATCGCCGCCTGGGCGAAATCAAACGACCGCGTTCGCAGGGTCGTCACATTCACGACGAGAAAGCCGCGAAATGGCGAAGTAGATGGCGTAGATTACCATTTCGTCGATAAGAATACTTTTATCTCGCTCGCCGAGTCGGACCAGTTCTTGGAGCACAAAGAAGTGCACGGAAGACATTACGCGTCGCCGAAGAACGACCTGTTCGGAATCGTGGATGAGGGATATATCGCCGTTCTCAAGATCGACGTACAGGGCGCTCTTGCGGCGATGAGAAAGCTGCCACAAGCGATCAGCATATTTATTATGCCTCCGTCGATCGACGAATTGGAAAGACGAATGAATAACCGGGCGAGCGAATCGGCTGACGAGATCGAATTGCGGATGAAAAATGCGTTGCAAGAAATCGCTGAATCGGGTCATTATTCTTACATCGTGGTCAACGACAACGTGGCCCGCGCCGTAGAAGAAATCGAAACGGTCCTAGAAGCAGAGTTCGCGAAATGAAACCCGTGGTCGTTCTGGGCGTGAGCGGGAGCATCGCGGCCTATCGTGCCGCCGATCTTGCGCGCGATTTGTTGAGGTCGGGCTTGGACGTTAAGATCTGCCTAACGCGGTCTGCCAGGGAGTTCGTCACGCCGATTCTCTTTGAAACCCTGACCGGAAATCCCTGTCTTACCTACGTGTTCGATGAGCCGAAGCGAGGCCGGATGGCGCATATCGACTGGGCACGCGAAGCGTCCCTGATTCTCATCTGCCCGGCAACAGCAAACCTGTTGGCAAACCTGGCGCACGGAAACGCGGACGACATGCTGACGACGATCGTGTCAGCCACGCGTGCGCCGATCGTGATAGCTCCCGCCATGAACCCTCAGATGTACGCGTCGGAGGCGAACGTTGAGAACCTCTCCGTCCTGAAGGCCCGGGGCGTACTTTTGGTGGAGCCTCAAGAGGGCGACGTGGCATGCGGCGAGCACGGGGAGGGCAAGCTGGCCGCGACCTCCGAAATCGTCCGCGTCGTACACGAGGCGCTGTTTCTCTCATCCCTCTACAAAGGCAAGAAAATCGTCATTACGGCAGGGCCAACGCACGAGCCGATCGACCCTGTTCGGTACATCGCCAACAGATCGAGCGGAAAAATGGGGTTCGCTTTGGCGCGGGCGGCGATCCAGCTGCGGGCGCAAGTCACTTTGATCGCGGGCCCAACTGCGTTAACACCACCGCCCGCCGCGGCCATCGTGAGGATCACGACGGCAGGGGAAATGCTCGACGCCACGCTTGCTGCATGTTCGGGAGCCCATATGCTCATTGGCGCTGCAGCAGTAGCCGACTTTCGTACCGAGAAGGTCGCGCTTGATAAGATCAGGAGCGACCAGCCGGCCACGCTCGCGCTCGTGAAGAACCCGGACATCCTAGCAGAAGCGAAAAAGGCGTACCCGGACCTCGCGATCGTCGGTTTCGCCGCGGAGACCACGGGCCATTTAGAGGACGCTCAGAAGAAACTGGAAGCAAAGGGGCTCGTGGCGATCGCCCTAAACGACGTCTCACGCACCGACATCGGCTTCGATTCGGAGGAGAACGAGGTGACCCTGCTTCGAAATGGCACCGAGCCCCTACGGGTAGGTCGGGACAGCAAGTTCAACATCGCTCGGCGAATCTTGGAAGCTGTTGCTCCCTTTGCGTGATGCAATATTATTGCTATAATGTTACATGGGAATGCGCACGTCCGAGCGATGTACGAGATCCGCGACGATGGATGTCTTCGGCGGCGTGATCTCCGCCACCTGCGCACTACACTGCCTCCTACTCCCGATTCTCCTTCCGTTCGCGTCGACCTTCATTCATAATCTGTGGATCGAGGTCCTCCTTACCGTGGCAGCAGTTGCGGTCGGAGGCTTCGCCCTCGCCCACGGATACCGCCGACACGAATTCAGGTGGCCAACCGTTTCTTTCGCCACCGGAATGCTGCTGATAATCCTCGGAAATTGGGTGGTCACGGGCGGGCGCCCGTTGGCGTCACATGCGGGGGAAGGGGCCCATGCGGCGTCGATCCCCCTCGTAGCGCTCGGCGGGGTGCTCGTGGTTCTGGCGCACATCCTCAACTTCTATCTAGAAAGAAGTCGCATCAGCGAACATTGAAATCCACGTAGACAGGCAGATGGTCCGATGCTCGGGAGCCCTGATTGCCGTAATGTGTCCTGCCCGAGGCGTTGCGGGTGACCTCCGAACGCATGCCCCGCAGAGCTTCGTCGCCAGAGTAAATTCGGGCACTTCCCACCTGGCGCCGGTGCAGATTTCCGGCTTACAAGGATTTGGTCGAACAAGGCTTCGGCGACGCCCAGGTCGTCCGGGAATCTGCATTCCCTGCCGCGCCACCTGTCGTTTTCGCGGCGAGCTCCCGTAATTCGCGGTTCCGAAGGAAACGCGCGATACCGATTCGACGCCCATTGGGTCACATAGTCGCCGGCGTGGAGCGGTTGCATCAAGTTTAAGAGAAACGGCCCCGTCGAGTCGGACATTTTGCCGATAGCCCTCGGATTGCCGGATTCAAGGATGTTGAGGCTCGCGTCGTCCGGAGTGTCATTGAAATCTCCCAGAACAATCAAATTGCGCTGCTCGCGGCCGGTGATTTCCTTCAGCAGAAGCCGAGCGGCCGCCATCCGTTGCCGGTCTGTCGCCTTCCTGCCTCCAGGCCCGCCCCTGCTCTTGAGATGAACGACGTATATCTCTATCTCTTCGCCCCTTCCGGTCCGAACCAGCGCTCGAAGCGTGTCGCGGCGCCCGGGAAAGGCGAAGTCCTGATGCGGGCTCTTGAATATCACCGCATGCCGAATGATCCTCAACGGCTTTCGAACGGCAAGGGCCAGTTCTTGGTCTTCCTCCAGATCGTCTGCTATGGCTATGTTCCACTCGGGCCCGAGGAAGCGGCGGAGCGCTGCCCTGCTCTGAATCTCCTGCATCGCGAGGATGTCCGGGTTCACGTTTCGAATCACGGACCGCACGTTGGCCTCTCGCCCCTTCGAAATTTCCTCGTTCATCCACTCCATGTTGTATGAGGCGATCCTGAGCAAGCCGTTCTTGGCAGGGGGTGGCGACGCACCGCCGCACTTCGCTTCCAGCAGCGCCACGGTCGCGCCCGCGCAGAGAAGCGGAACGAGATATGAACCTAAGCGCGAAATACGCATCTGTGTAAATCTACCCGGGGTATAGTCCTTGCGTACGGAGCTTTGGCCGCGAGGCCGAAGTGTCTCGGGGAAAGTCCGGTGAAATTCCGGCGCTGTGCCGCAACGGTAAAAGTCCGAATGCCCGATCCGTACTTGTTCCGATACGCGCTCGCGAGCATGAGCGGAAGGTAACCGGCATCGCCCGCATCTTTCCACTTTGCTGGACCTGGAAAGATGAAAAAACAAGCCTTTACGCTCGTCGAACTTCTCGTCGTCATCGCGATCATTGCGATCCTAGCCGCGATTCTGTTTCCTGTTTTTGCCCGGGCAAAGGAAGCTGCCAAGAAGACCACCTGTCTCAGCAACATTCGCCAAATTTCGTTGGCATGGACGATTTACGCTGCAGGCGACGACGATCGGGCTTGCCCCGCCTACTATTTCGCGCCGGATTTTAGTGTCGAATATGGCTGGGACTTCATCATCGATTGGGCCTCCGGCTCGCCTCCGAAAGTTGAACTCGGGCTCTTGGGACCGTTCACCCAGTCGCGCCAGATCAACGCGTGTCCCTCTTTCAATGGAGAGGGTTACGGTAGACCATTTACAGGTTATGCCTACAACACTACCTATATCGGCGCTGATTCTCCCAATGATCCTGTGTCATTGTCGCAAATTGCGGAGCCACAGGCGACCGCGCTCTTCGCCGATGCAGGCTTCGGCAACCCGATTGCAGGATGCAATTACCTTAGGGCTCCCAGCGACCCGTACTTTGCGGCCGGCAAGGTTCATTTCAGGCACCTCGAGAACGCCTGTGTGGCTTATGCGGACACACACGTCAAGGTCGCCCGGCACAGGTTCCACCAAACGCCGGCGGAACCCGGCTTGGGCGCCCTCTCCGAAGACGATTCCGCCTACGACTTGGAATGAAGGTCCTTCTCGAGCTTCGCTATGTTTTCCTTGAGGCCGTCGATCTGCATCGGGTTCTTGACTTTGGCTAGCAACTTCCTCGAGACGTGAAGATGAGCGGTCTTAAGGGCTGCATCCCTGGTGGTGGCGATGTCCGGCGCCACTCCTGTGCCCTCCCAGTTGGTTTTGGTGATCGGATTAATTGCCCGGCCGGTGGGCAGGAACATGCCGAAATTCTCGTTAAGTCTTTGAAATCCACCTGGATTAGCGCCGCCACCCGTTGTTTCACCGACGACCGTAGCGCGCTTTTGCGTTTTCATATTGTAGGTAAATTCTTCGGCTGCCGAAAAAGTGCGGTTGCTCGTGAGAATATAAACGTCCTTGCCTATGTATTTTTTGCCAGGTACGTAGGGTAGGGTCCAATACTGTTCCGTTGTATTTTCCGGGCGAAAATAGAGATCGTTCAAGTGCCGCCGATCCTCGAAGAAATAGGTGCATATTAATGCGACCATTTCCGGACTTCCGCCACCGTTATCACGAACATCTATAATCATGGCGTCGGTGTTTGCAAGAAAACTCATCGCTGCGGCGACAGTGTCCCCGCCGGTGGCAGGATCCATAAAGCCGTTGAACTTCAAATAGCCGACATTCCCCTGGAGGCGTTCAACTTTTTCGAAGCCGTGGTTTACGAGCCGCTCGAACTCTTCGGCCTCCTTCCTTCTCGCAATATTGCCTAGGCCCGCCGATTCCCGCGGGAACCCCTTCGGTTCGCAGCGAACCCTTAGGTGCTTGTCCTTGCTGATCTCCTGCAAGTGCTGAGTGAGGAGTTGGGCGAACTCGTTTCCGCTCGTAACCCAGTCGTAATCGCCCTTCTTCTGCCTTGCGCGGATGGAGGATTCCATTTTTCTTGCAATTTCGGGGAAAACATAGCCGGCGTTGAGTTGCCTCAAGGCTGCGTCGATGGTCTGCGCCCTCTTGTCGGCCGACATTTGAATGTCTTCCTGCGCGAACACACATTGTGCGGCCAGAAGAGTCATCCATAAATTCAATACTCGCTTCATAACTTACCTCCTTTATTTGTAAGGCCCCTGACGAGAATCTCAGAAACCTGGTTGGTCCTTTCTTCTATCTGTAAACCTTCGCTCATTTCTCTAACCGTGAGGCTATGAGGCAAGAGCGAATTTGTTGCGGTCAAGAGGACGTTCGCCGTATCGAGAGCATCGTCGAATGAAAAAACCCCTGCCCTCATTCCGCTTTCGAGGACTTCGGCGAACATGGCCGCCTCAGCCGCGAAGTATCCGCGTCGGCGCTCCATAAACTGCGACCGAAGGGAACTGAGGATCTCGTCGAGGCTGCGGTAATAGTCGTGCACACGGTCGATCCGGATGAGGACTCTAGCCC
>JACDEQ010000314.1 GCA_013816225.1 Armatimonadota bacterium
ATCTTGTCCAGCTCAGCGCATCGCCCTTTCTCGCAAGGCGGCTTTCTGCCGGATGGTCCGGGTAACAGGAATTTGAAAGGCGAAAGAGCGAGGACTCGAGGAACAGATGGGAACTCTATCCGGTTGAAAACGGCCCCATAGAAATTTGTTTCAATCCATGTCACGACGGCGCAGGAAACGGGACTCACAAAAATGCCCGCTATCGTTCGTAACCGGCTCGCCGTTGTCTTTAGACTCGCCGATCGGCATAGAAGCGGCTGGCGGGGCAGCAAAGGGCAAAGAAACGGTTTTGTTGTTCGTGTTCTGACTGTCCCTATCGTGAGGTGTTCTGACTTGTGGTTGGCTGCCTCGCAAGGACTCGAACCTTGACAAAGAGATCCAGAATCTCTCGTGCTACCATTACACCACGAGGCACCGCGGGGACTGAGACGTAAGACCCGCTCCGCGCGATACGCAAGTGCCACTATCGAACCAAGCGCGCGTTTAGACGCAAATTGCGCGGAGCGGGGAATGAGAGGCTGATTCGGGGCCGACTCATGCGTTCAACCGAGAGCAGACGCCAGTTCGGGCTCGGATTTGGCTGCTCGGACAGATGCCTCTTCCGCCCATTCCTTCTCCTTGGCCGCCATCAATTTGCGCATGGCGATTCGGGCGGGGTTTTTGGCTCCTTCTTCGCCGTAGATCCGGCCGGAGAGAACGTCCAATGCCGCCGCCCGGTCTCTCCAGGTAACGATGCGTTGGAACGCGAGCGGGTATTCCCACAGGACGCCGATCGTGTCCTCAACCACATCGTTGCCTTCGTCGCAGAGCCTTTCATACTCCGCAAAGGGATTGCCGTTGGTCTTGATTTCTCCCGCCAGATACTTCGACACGGCAGTAGCTGCGAACTGGGCTTCCTGAATGCCAAAGTAGACGCCGTAGGCAAATATCGGATCAATAAAGCGATGAGCGTCTCCGACGCAGAGGAACCCTTTGCCGGTATAGTTCATCACGCGATAGGAGAAGTTTGGAATGGCGTTGATTGGCTCCTGCGGCGAGAGATCCGGAAGTCGCTCGGACAACGCCGGCGTCATCTGCCGACATTCCCGGAGCATGAAATCCTCCTTCGAAAGGCCTGCTTTCTTAAAATAATCGGTTTTCACCACGATGCCGACGCTGGTCAGCTCTTCGCTCACCGGGATGAACCACCCCCAGTGATGCTTCGCCTGGTAATAAAGGAGCGTGTTGCCCGGCTGGTGCCGTCGGTCGTCCCCGTTGTCTCGAATGGTGTTCGCGAACTGAGTGAACAAGCCGATTTGCTTGTCTGACCTACCGGGAACCTTTTTTCCGGTTACGCGCTGGTTGGCAAGAAAGGTGGAAATGCCCGATGCATCGATCACCACGTCCGAGTAGAGATTATCCGTTGCACCTTCGGGCGTTCGGATCGTCAGCCCGACCACGGAATCATCCTTGAGCAGAGGTGCGATCGCAGTGGCCTCCATCCAGATCGCGCCGCGCTCCACTGCGCCATCGAACAAGATCTTGTCGAACGTGCTCCGCATCACATTCCACGTGTAATTAGGGACCTGTTCGAATTTTTCGTTGCGTCGGACGAGCTCCACCCAAAAATCGTTTTTCCCATCCGGACCGTAGAAGACAGCGCCGTGTTTGATCGGGTAATTCTGCGCTTCAATTTTCGGTCCCAAGCCAAGATCCTTCAAGGCGAGGGAGGTGGCGCCAGTCAGCGATTCGCCGACATGGTATCGAGGGTGACGGGCTCGTTCGAGGATAACCGGAATAATCCCCTGCCGGAGGAGATACATGGCCGCGGCAGCGCCCGCGGGACCTCCTCCCACAATGATCACAGGATGTTTTTTATGGGCCATAGAAAATCTGGACTTTAGAAGGCTGTGGTAATGAGAATGCAATTTAACCGACAGGTTCGTCAAGGGATACTATTTGCTTTCTCTCTAAACAGCTGGCAGATCAGCGCCGGGCGTTTCGGTTCGCGTGGAACTTCGTTTGATTTCACGCCCCGCCCATCCAGTCGTAATGAGCAGGCGCCAGACCATTGCAATCGGAAAATCGCACAGCAGGCTTGGGAAGACGCGGTCTTTGGAACACTTGCTTCGCTCAAGGCATAACCCTATTCTCGCCCCCATGAGTAAAGAGGACTTTGTTTCCACGATGCAGCGCGGCTATTCCTTTAAGGGCGACGCGGTTCTGCTCGGGGCGGCCATGTTGGACGGAAAGGCGTTCGCCGAGGCGCCCGTCCGCCTGCCGCTCCGCACCATGAATCGTCATGGTCTCATCTCCGGCGCCACTGGCACCGGCAAAACCAAGACGCTCCAGATGATTGCCGAGCAGCTTTCGGAAGCCGGGGTGCCGACTCTGCTCATGGATATAAAAGGCGACCTTAGCGGCCTCGCGATGCCCGGTACGCCCGCGCCGGCGATCAGCGAACGCCACGCCACGATTGGCTCGGAGTGGTCGCCTTCGGCCTACCCGGTCGAATTCCTCACCCTTTCCGATGAACCCGGGGCGCGTCTTCGCGCCACCGTGCTCGAATTTGGGCCGCTCCTCTTTTCCCGCCTGCTCGACCTCAACGAAACGCAGTCCAGCCTCGTTGCGCTGGTCTACAAATTTTGCGACGACAAGCATCTGCCGCTGCTCGATCTGAAGGATTTCAAGAAGGTCCTCGAATACATCACCGGTGAAGCGAAGGCCAACGTGACGGCTGAATATGGCCTCGTCCCCACCACCTCGACCTCTCTGATCCTGCGCAAGTTGATCGAGCTGGAACAGCAGGGCGCGGAACAATTCTTCGGCGAGCCTTCCTTCGAGATGCCGGACCTGATGCGAGTGGTCGACGGCTTCGGCGCGATCTCAATTCTGCGCCTGAGCGACATGCAGAATCGTCCCAAACTTTTCTCTTCCTTCATGCTCCAGATGCTGGCCGAGCTCTATGCCACCCTGCCGGAAGTGGGCGACATGGAAAAACCGAAGCTGGTTCTCTTCATCGACGAAGCGCATCTCATTTTCGACGATGCCGAGAAGTCGCTCCTCGATGAAATCGAGACCGTGATCAAGCTCATCCGCTCCAAGGGCGTGGGAATCTTCTTTTGCACCCAAATGCCAACCGACGTGCCCGATGACGTCCTCAGCCAGCTCGGGATGAAGGTCCAGCATGCCC
>JACDEQ010000073.1 GCA_013816225.1 Armatimonadota bacterium
CTCCGACGGTGAACATGCTGTACATGCATGTGCTACCGTTCGGCGGGCAGTTCGCAGCAAAGACCGTCGCTTTCTTCTTCGCGGTATTCGCGGTGTTGACGCTCGGTGGTTTGGCACAATGGCGCTTCGGGAAAAGCGCGGGTTACTGGGCCGCGCTCGCTTTCCTTGCTACGCCAGTCGTTCTTTGGGAGGTCGGGACCGCGTACGTCGATGTGGCACATGGGCTGTTCAGCGGCGGGGCGATCCTGTTCGCGTCGCTTTGGGCGACAGGCTCCGATCGACGGCTGCTGTGGCTGGCCGGCATGTTCTTGGGGTTATCGCTCGCCACTAAATACACCGGCTTCCAGGTCGGTTTCGCAATTGCGCTCGTTTTGATCGGACACGGCATCGTTCGCAGGTCTTTTGCTCGCTCGGCGAGAGGGCTTGCGGCCATCGGGGCTGTCGCGATCGTCATCTGCTCTCCTTGGTACGTCCGCAATGTCGTCAACACAGGCAATCCCGTTTATCCGTTCTTTTACAGCGTGTTCGGCGGGCGGAACTGGAGCCAGCCAAATGCCGAAGCATATGCTGCGGAGCAGCGCTTCTTCGGGATCGGCCAGCGTGAATCGGGGAAAGATCCTGGGGCGATACCTGGCTCAGTAACGGCGCTAGCGCTGCAGCCGGAAAGGCAGATCAACACGGGAACACCCTTGGGAGCGATCGGCCCGATGTTCCTCTTGGGATTGCTTTGGTGGCCGCTCGCCGGACTCAGACGGGAGGATGGCAAGGCCCTGGACGCAGAGAAGTTGGCTCTCTTGATTATCCTGCTGTCACTTCTAGCATGGTTTTATCTGACCCAGCAATCTCGCTATATCATCTCCCTTGCCTTTCCCGCGGCGTTCTTGCTTTCCGGCGCGATCGAGCGAGCGCGGTTGGGATGGCTTCCGGCCGTTGCGGTTGGGATGCAGTGCGTCTGGACGATGTTTCTCTTTGGCCCGAGCGGCAGCCCTTTGCAGCAACAGCTCACGTTTCTGGCGAACGGAAACGTCGACGAGTATCTGACTGGGCGGCTTCCGTTTTGGGAGGCGGCCAAGTTTCTCAACAATCTCGGCAAGTCACAGAAGGTAAAGGTTGCGCTGTATGACGAGGTACATGGCTTCTACCTCGACGTTCCCTACTTTTGGGCGAACCCCGGCCACCACCGCATAATCGAGTACGAGAAACTACGCACTCCTGAGGAGCTCGTTATGGAACTGAAGAGGCTCGGCACAACCCATGTGTACATCAACACCACGTATCTCGGCGTGCAGGGCGAGGAGCTGCAAGACGCGTTCTATCCTGGGTTCTCCGGCCGACAGCCATCGATTGAACACCTCGAACACTTTCGACGCTTGCTTGTCGATGCGTACCGGCGCGGATTGCTCGACCGAGCCGTCGCCTTTAGCCGTCCGCCGCAGGGAATGCCGCCGGTTTCGATGCTGCTCAAGATCAGGAGTTAAAGCCCGACGTATTTGCGCGGCACGCGCGACATGATGCGCGTGGTCATCTCATGCGGCGTAGTGCCGACGATCTCGGCTAAGTATTCGGCGCTTACCGGCCCCTGAATGAGCCCCACCTCGTCGCCGATCTTCACCTCAGGAATTTCCGTAACGTCGATCATCAGTTGATCCATGCACACGACGCCCCTTATGGGCGCCAGCTTGCCGTGTACAACGGTGGCGCCACGGTTGCTGAGGAACCGGTGGTAGCCGTCTCCGTATCCGACGCCGAGAGTGGCGATCAGGCTAGCTGCGGGCGTTTCGTAGGTCAAGTTGTAGCTCACCTTCGTACCCTTGGGCAACTGTCGGAGAGCCATGATTCGCGCTTTCCAGGTTAGAACTTGTCTGAGGTCCAACTCGGTTTTGCCGACATGCGTTATCCCGTACGCCAGGATTCCGACCCGGGCCATGTCCATAACGGCGGAAGGGAACCGGATGATCGCGCCGCTGTTTGCGCAGTGGCGGATGCGGATTTGTATTCCTCTCGCCTCCATTTCGCATAGCGCCTTTTGGAAGCGTCCGTATTGCCACGCCGTGTACTCGGGCTCCTGGCCGGAATTGGCGAAGTGGGTCGCTGCACCTTCCAGGTCGATGTTCGGGAGCGCATCGATCTTTTCGGCCAGGTCTGCCGCTTGCTCCGCCTGAACGCCGAAGCGTGACATGCCGGTGTCGATTTTAAGATGGACTTGTGCTTCTGTCCCCAACTCGACAGCTGCTTCCGAAATCGACACAGCCGCTTCATAGGATTCGACGAGGTTCCTAAGCCGATAGTAGACGGCATGCTTGGCCTCGAGGCCGAGTGTGGGGGCGAGAACAACGATCGGTGCTTCGATCTCGGCTTCGCGGAGCGAAATCCCCTCCTGCACCGTAGCCACCGCTATGAAATCTGCGCCGTGCTGCACGGCAACGCGTGAGATCGGTACAAGGCCGTGGCCGTATGCATCGGCCTTCGTAACGAGTGCCACCTTCGTCGTGGCAGGCAAGGCCGCGCGTATTGCCGTCAGGTTGTGGCTGAAGGCATCGAGGTCGACCTCGACCCAAGTGCGGGGATAGATCACGGTTAGCGGCCTTTGTCCGAGCCGCCTCCGGAAGGAGTAGGCAAGGGTGACCACGCCACGCCCGGGGCTTCCTGCAAGGTCAAAAGGTTCGTGAGCCTGCGATTCGGCTTGACCAGTATCTTGCCCCGGTAGTACATCGCCGCAGAGCCGCCACCGTCGAGGGCGATGGCGTTGCGTGCGCCGTAAGCTTTCATTGCATTAGCCAAGCTGCGAAGCAACACGTTTCCATTGGTGGCGACGATAATCAACTTGTTGCTGGCTGTCACGCCCACCGCCACCCGCCTCGCCTTGCTCCAGACCCGTGGGTCTCTGAACCTTTGCGCCCTCGGATAAACGGTAATCTCTCCGCCGGTTATCAGCCTCACGCCGCCGCGAACGAGGTACCGGTACGGGCTGGTGTCGATGTGACGCCCCCACTTTGGATCGAACACCTTCGCTTGATTAAAGTAATCGATAGCTAAACAGCTTCCGTGAAAGCCCTCGACCTTGCCTTCGCCTTCTATCACGATCGATCCGATCGGGCGAGCGTTGCGCGTGTCGAAAAATGTTCCCGACACCGCGACCGTGGCATTCGAGCGCGACAACATTTGCCAGAAGGGTTCACTCCGACCCGCCTCCTGGTTCACCACGCCGCTCATCTTCACGTCGTCAGAGTTCAGATTGGCGACAATGGCGTGATACCAGACGCCCCCAATCTTGCGGACGTCGTAATTCACGTCGGCGGCAGAGGACGCGGTAACTGCCATCGCAGCCCCCAACAGGAACAACGGACGCATTGTCCTAACCGGCCCTCTTGACCCAAACGTGACGAGAAACCTCGCGGCCGACCGTGATCGGGCTGTTACCGATCTTCAAGTGTATAAGGCCATCGAATTGCGTGGCGCCAACGAGGATGAAACGCGCCCCGGGTATCAGCTCGATGTCCTCGAGGAACTTGAGGAACTCGAAAGATTCATTAGTGACCTTCACAACCTCAAGTTCGTCGCCGATGGAAGCTTCGGCGAGACGAACACTGCGATCCTCGATCTCCAGGTTGACGGGGTTCCCGTGAGGGCATTTTTCGGGCCGGCCGAGGACCTCGTACATGCGGTCGATTACCTGGGCGGACATGAAGTGCTCTAGCTTGCAGGCGAGTTCGTGTACGTCGTTCCAAGGCAGTCCCACAATGTCGACCAAGAACCTCTTGAGTATCCGGTGGGTTCGAGTTAGCTGCTTAGCCAACTTCTCTCCCTCGGGTGTGAGCTCAATTGACTTATACGGATAATGCTGAGCGAGCCCGAGCTGCGCTAGCTTCTTGACCATTGAGGTTGCGCTGCCAGGCGAGACCACCATATATTGCGCGAGTTCACCGGGAGTTACCCGCCCTACATCCTCGCGCAACCTATAAATCCCCTCGACGTACTCTTCGACGATTTCAGTTACGTTGCGTTTGGTCTTTTCGGCTTCGCCGGGTCGGCAACTGGGTGGTACCCGAAGAGAGAACTCGCGAAGCGCCATTTCCGGATTATACTGGCTCTCTAAGGATCGAACACCGGCTCTTCGAAAATATCGATGATGGGTTCGAGCGCACCCGCCTGCCCTTCGACGCCGCGTAGCAGCGCGACGTATACATGACCGGCCAATAGCTCCACATTGCGGCGGAACAGGAATTCACCGCTGAGCAGGCCAGCGAAGCGTGCGGTGAGGGTGTATGTTCCTGGGGGCACGTTGACGGTCTCGGCATTGGCGAAGGGCATATCTTCCACAATAGGTTGGATCTGCCCCGACCTCAAGAGGTCGATGTTCGGCGTTTGCGTGCCTGCTCGCCGTACGTATCCGTGCACGACGATCAATCGGGCGTTTCCTTGCGGAGTTGTGCGGATGACTTCGATCGGAATGATCTGAGCCTCCGGCTGTTGTTGTTGCGGCCCGCCTCTTACTCCTAAAGCGTAGATGTGAACGCTCGCGTCCCGGCGCTTGGTGATAACGATCGCGTCAATAATCTCTTGGGTCACGGAGTCCACCGCGTCGATGAACATGTTTGGCTCTTCGGTGTCCGTTTCGAAGTAGTCCGTGTGCCCCGCGTACTGCAAATTCGGGACTTGGACCTGTTTATCGACGAGGAAGTCAACGCCACTAATGAACGGAATAATGTTCGTAAAGCGGTAGAAGAACTGCTCGTTGGTAGATCCACCAGAGCCGCTGCCTCCGCATCCGAAAATGCCCAAAACAAGAACCGGGACGATAACCAGTAACCGCAATCTCATTACGTTGTTCCACCTCATAAGAATCAGGGCAACTATACCTTGCCGCTACTGCAGAAGTGCCAACAGCCAACTCCTAAAGCCGGCCCAATTCTCCCTTTGTGTAGGAAGAATTTGGTTCGGAGGAAGTTCGAAGCCATAGTTGCCTTGATCCCGAAGCTCTAGGGTGTAGGCGGCCGCTCCGTGCTCACCGTAGTAGTAATCCTTGCTCACGCCCGCGGCAATGTAGAGGTTGATCGACCCCTGGCCGTTATCGTAAGGCAAACCGCCGGCGTTCTGGATTCCGAGACGGTAGGCTTCGCCCATCGCGTGAAGCCAAGTCTGATCCGGTGGTGGATCCGTCGTGTAGGACCAGGGATAGAGGATGTGTTGGCCGTAGCTGTGGTAGTCGATTGCGCCGCGTAAGCCGTTGACTGTGTTCAGATAATCCCTGAGACATGCCGTCTCCGGTTCGCTGAAGGCGAACGGGCCTCGATACGTATCCGAATCGGGATTCCCACTACTGCCCTCGCCGCCCCATCCAACCGAATAGTTACGGTTGAGATCGACGCCATAGCTGCCGCCGCCGTTGCTCCGGCGGTTCTTGCGCCAGTAGCGGTTATTGGTCCATGTGTACTCGTAACCGTCCGGGTTCACAACCGGCACAACGCTGAGGTCGATTCTGGATAGCAGGTACCAATCGGAAATTCCGATGAGGCCCCTGTTCATCAGGGTCTCGAATAGATACATGACTACCGGTGGAGATATCCATTCACGTGCGTGGATTCCGCCCTGAATAAGGACGGGGATCGGTTCGGCAGTCGCGGAGGGATTATTCAGCCGATACACCCAAATCGGCCGACCTAGGTGACTGATGCCGATCTGCTCCCGCTCGATGAGGAAGGGGCGCTGTGCTCGCCATATCTCGTACTGAGCGATGATTTCGTCGTAGCGAAGGTAGTTGAAACGATAGTCCGGTGGTTCGCCGTCGGTTATGTCACGATTGTAGGAGTCCGGCTTGCGCAGCGATCCGATTCGCTTAAATGGAATCTTCAGGGCCCTCAGTTGCGGCAGTTCGCCTGGCCCCACGATCACGTCGGTTTCGCCGATGATCACGTCTTCAGAATAAAGGCCCAGCGACGAACTAGTTACCCGTTTGGCCGCGTTCGCGTCACCGACATAAAGACGATATCGCGACCAGTCGCGCTGCGCGATCGACGCCGTCGTCAGTAGCGCGGCCGCAAGAATCAGTTTGAATCTCATGAGTTGCCTCCCAGTTTCCAGTTTCCTTTAAGACGTTGCTTTGGCTGCGTTTGTTCAGGCATTCCGGCGGGCTAAAAGGCGTCGCCGACCTTCGTGGCCTCACGGAAGAGGTTCATGATGCGGCCCGTTATCTCGCCGGGCGTACCGCATCCTATCTTCTTGTTGTCGAGGCTGATAAGAGGAATGACCTCCGCAGCCGTTCCGGTCAGGAAAGCCTCGTCCGCGCTGAAGAGGTCGTAGAGGGTCATAAACTCCTCGTGAACGGTAAGCCCGTCCTGACGAGCAAGGTCGATGACCGTCTGGCGAGTTATTCCGCCGAGTATCCCACAGCTAATGTGCGGGGTGCGGATCACACCGTCACGAATCAGGAAGATGTTGTCGCCCGTGGCTTCGGCTAATTAGCCTTCGGTGTTGAGCATGATGCCCTCGCCGGCGCCTTGCCGGTTGGCTTCCATCTTCGCGTAAATGTTGGACACATAGCGCCCGATCGTCTTCAGCCGAGGGTCGAGGCACTGTGGGGGGATAACCCTCGTGCTGACCGTTACTGCTTTGAGGCCGACCTCGTAAGCCTCCGACGTATATAGCGCAAGCGAGCTCACCATGACCATGACGCTAGGCTGACGGACGATGTTGCGGGGATCGAGGCCGAGGCCGGTGCCGCGGGTGACGTTGAGCCTGATATAGCCTGTGTCGATTTCGGCCTTTTTGCAAGTGTCGAGGACAATTTCCTTGAGCTCGGCCTGTGAAATGTGCATCTCGAAACCGAGGTATCGGATTCCATCGTAGAGGCGGCGCAAGTGCTGATCCAGCTTGAAAACCTTGCGATCATAGATTCGTATTCCTTCGAAGAGACCGTCGCCATAGAGGTGAGCGTGGTCTGCGGCGGGAACGACGGCGCTGTCGAGTTCCTGAACTTCACCGTTCAGCCAAACGAGTTTTCCCATGGTGCGATTTTACCGTTTCCCGGTAGCATTTCGAGACGTGCCGGATGCTAGGATTCCTTTCGATAGCCTTTCCTTGATGTTGGTCTGCCGCGAACTGCAGCCGACGATCGGGCTGTACGTGAACCGGATTTGGCAGCCTGAGGAGAGCACACTGGTCATGAAACTGGGCCGGGGAGACAACGAGCTACGACTGCTGATTTCAGTGGACCCTCGCTTCTACCGAGCGCATCTGACTTCCATGACGCCCGGGCCCGGCGACACAGGGCCTTTCGGCAGGTTGATGCGGGCGCGGTTCGAAGGAGCCCAGATCGGCGCGGTTCGTCAGTTGGATTTCGATCGAAGATTCGAGATCGACGCTCAGATCGCGGATGACGTCTCGTGCCGGCTGGTGTGCGATCTAATCGGAAGCCGGTCGAACTTCTATCTCAAAGAGCCGAACGGTAGATCGATCAATAGATTGCGGCGCATCGAAGAAAAGGTCTCGGCTGGCGTGCCGAGCAATCTTGCAGAAGCGATAGGAGACCGAAGGGGCCTCTCGAAGTTCCTCCAGGAAGAGGTTAGGCTTAGCGGCAAGGAAAAAGTGCTGGCGCTCGCAGGTGAGGGAAACGCGGTCTGGGTTCCGTCTGTTGGAGCGTACGGTTTTTTGCCATCGCAATTGGAAGCAAAGGCTGCCGTGCCGATGGGCAGCCTCAGCGCGGCCCTAGAGAAACACTATGACTGGCTTGTTCCAATCGAATTGGCCGTGCAGCGGGCCAAAGTTCTGAAGGGACAACTGCAGCGTGCCCACCACTCCCGAGCGTCCGCGATCAGGCAGATGGAAGCTGTCCTCGACACCGCTGCGAGGGCGAGGACCTTTCAAATGCAGGGGGAAATACTTCTCTCGAACTCACACGCGATAGCGCCCGAAGCACACAGTTTCGAGGCTCACGATTACGAAGGTAATCCCGTCGCGATCAAACTAAATCCAAAACTGAGCGCCGTGGAAAATGCTGAAAGGCTCTTTACCAGGGCCAAGAAAGCAAAAAACGCAGCATCGATCGTTGGTGAGCGCAACGAGCGCATGCGGAGCGAGCTCGATGAATTGCGGGGCATGATCGACCGCCTCGATTCTGCGAAACCTGACGTTATCGGCGAAATCTCAGCCAAAGCAATTTCACAGGGATGGATCCGTGAAAATGCAGCCCATCCGGACGTCCCAAAAGAGGAGCGGCCCTACGCCGGGCACAAGATCAGAGAGACCGCCGCACCGAGCGGGCACAAAATCCTTTGGGGAGAGAACGCGACCAGCAACGACTACCTGACCCGCATAGCCAAACCTAACGACTATTGGCTGCACGTGCGGGGCGCCGGCGGATCCCACGTCATTCTGCAGACGCAAAACAAGCCTGAGCGCGTACAGATGGGCACTCTGCTCTTTGCGGCGAAGGTGGCGGCGCGCCAGAGCAGCCAGAAGCACGCGAGCCACGTCCCGGTCAGCTACACCCTAGCCAAGCACGTTCGAAAGCCAAGAAAGGCTGCGCCCGGGCTGGTCATGCTCTCCCATGACAAAACGCTGTTCGTCGACCCCTGAACCTACATTCCGACGGCCGCGTAGCTCTTAAGCCCAACACCCCAAAGAATGCGAGCACCAACGAGGTGGCCGGCGATCCAAGCGGCCTGGATGAGCATCGGCCCGATAGACGCGGAGGGTTCGAGGCGGTGCAGTATGATATCGAGCGGTAATGCGGTTGTGTAATAGAACGGAAGTGCCTTTGCCAGGGTGACAATCCAATCCGGCATAAGATACACCGGAAACATCTGGCCCGACAAGAAAAGCATCGGAAAATAGTAAAGCTCGAAAATGCTCCGCGTTTCCTGGAAAACCAAGGCGAGCATCGTGAGCATATAAGCTAGCGAAAAGCTCACGAGGTGGCCCAAAACAATCGAAACCCAGGTCTCCCATCCAAGATAGACTGGCTCGCCCGTCAAATAGTGCCTATAAAAGAAAAGCAGCACGATCAGCGCGGGAATAAAATACAAAAGCCTCAAAACACGCCACACCACGTTGCGGATTGCGCACACTTGAAAATAACTGACCGGCCGCAATAGATTTGTCGTAAAAACGCCTTCCTTGATCTCGAAGGCCAGTTCCCACATAAGGTGGCAGGTGATGAAGTTCGTGATGACGAGCATAGCCAGGTAGTACTGAACGATCT
>JACDEQ010000315.1 GCA_013816225.1 Armatimonadota bacterium
GCGGCTTGTCTTACGCGTGTCCCGGACCCGAAGTCACCGATGACGATCGGCATCTGGGCGTCCGCCGCCCAGTTGTAACTGAACTGAAGCGCGCCACCCTGCATAACGTAGGTGCTGCCTGGCCCGGCAGTGCCCTGGGTGACATAGTACGCGCCCGTTTGAGCGAGAGCGGCTCCGGAAACTATTGCCATCGCGGCAATGAGCATTGCTCGCGGTCGAACACTAGAAGCAGACGGCGTCTGCTCGTATCGTTTCAGATCGATCTGTTTCACTTTTTTCCTCCCATGGAAAAGGTTCCCATACACAATACCTGACGCAGATTGGCGTTAGTGTGACCTGCACAAGGAAATTGGGAGAATGGATCCGCGAGCGTCAGGTCGATATGAATGCCCGAATAGCCGATCCCTGACCCTCTCCATCTAGCAGGAATGAATCGTGGCCGTAGGGCTGGTCGATAATGGCGATCTCGGCTTTGCAGCCCGCTGAGATTGCCATTCGCATCAACTCTTCGGACAGTTTAGGTGGATAAAGGGTGTCGGATGCGAAGGAGATGAAGATGAACTCCGACCCCGCGCCTTCGAGTGACTGAAGATCAAAGAAATTAGCTGACCGGGTGAGGTGCAGGTAGCTGTTGGCGTCGAAGCGCTCGTTGAACTTGTCGCCTTGGTAATTCAAGTAGCTTTCGACCGCGAATTCTGGATCGAAGGACAAGCCGGCCGAACTGCCCTGCGGATTCCGGCCGAACTTCTGCTCAAGAGCCTGGCCGCTCAGGTACGCGATGTGGCCGATCATGCGGGCTATCGCCAAGCCATTCTTCGGCGGGTCGTCGGAAGGATAGTCGCCGCCCTGCCACTTCGGATCGCGCATGATCGCCTGCCGGCCAGCCTCGTTCAGGGCGAGCTGCAGGGCGTTCTGTCGCGGCCCGCTCGCGGTTACGGCCACTTTGGCCACCGGAATCGGATGCTGTTGCGCCCAACGAAGTGCGTGGAACCCACCGGTACTGCACCCGATCACCGCGTGGAGGCCATCGATTTTCAGCGAGTGGAGGAGCAGTTCTTGGGCGCGCACTTGGTCCTCGACCGTGAGAATCGGAAACCGCGAGCCCCAGATGCGGCCATCAGGGGCAAGGGAGGATGGCCCCGTCGATCCCTGGCAACCTCCCAACAGGTTATTGCCGATGACGAAGTACTTGCCGGTGTCGATGGGCTTTCCGGGTCCTGCCAACCGGTCCCACCATCCTGGGACGTTCGAGGTGCCCGTAAGCGCGTGGCAGATGAGGATGGCATTCGAGCCGTCGAATTCGCCGAAAGTCTGATATGCGATTTCGAGGTTCGGGATGTGGCCACCGGAATCCGTTGCGAACGCGCCCAGCTTGGCGATCATCGGTTTGCCCGCCATCGCCAATCGGGCATTCTCTTCGAACAGGACTTCGTCCGGATTTTCCAACGCGGTCCAGTTTATCTTTCTGCCATGATTTGGTGCGATGCAGCTGCGCTTCACCCGCCTGACCCTTAAGAAGAAACACCCGTTACAAATTAGCCGAGGCACGTCCTCGGACGCCGAGAATCTGTTCGTGGAAGTGATGGACGATCAGCATGTCGGTCTCGGCGAGATGGCCCCGATCGCGTACGATCGCCAAAACGCGGAGGGCGCCGAAATCGATTTGCGAGACCTCGCGGATAAGCTGGTGGACGTTCGGCCATACCAAATCTCGGCAGTCGAGAAGGCTGCAAAGGAGACTTCGTCGACTGCCCGAGCGGCGCTCATCAACGCTTGTTACGATTGGACAGGCCGTGCTTCGGGAATGCCTGTGCACGTGCTCCTCGGCCTCGAACCCACGGAGCACCGGACGAGCATTACGGTTGGCATCAATCCGGTCGAGCGCATCCGCGAGTTGGTTCCCGAACTCATACGCGAGGTTGGCACTGATGAGCTCAAGTTGAAGCTTGGCCGAAGGGAAGGCATCGATGCCGACAAAGAGGCTTTCTGCACGGCCAAGGAAGTTGCGCCGCCAGGAACGAAAATCCGAGTAGACGCGAACGGCGGCTGGTCGATACCGGACGCGATTAAGATGGTGAAATGGCTCGCCCAAAACGGAGCGGGTTACGTGGAGCAACCCCTCGGATTCGAGGACGAGCGTGGACTTTTCGAGCTCAAGGCGATCCGCGAGATTCCGATTTTCGTCGATGAATACGTCCGCGACAGCATGGACGTCGCACGGCTTGCGGGCGCGTGCGACGGAGTCAACATCAAGCTCATGAAGTGTGGAGGTATCGCCGAGGCAATGCGTTGCGTCGCCACAGCGAGGGCACATGGTCTGAAGACGATGATCGGTTGTTTCGGCGAGTCCTCGGTGAGCATCTCCGCGGGAGCGGCGATCGGCGGCCTGTTCGATTACATAGACCTCGATAGCCACCTTAACCTCGACCCTGACCCGGCCGAGGGCTGCTCATTGCAGGATGGAAGAATTGTGCCGTGCGACGTTCCGGGCCTTGGGGTCGACCTGCTGTAATGCCGCGCCTCGGCTCCGAGGATCGCATTGCGCTCCTCATGCACGGCCATCTCGACACCGGGTTCGGCAAGCTGGGCCAGGGCATGCTTCGTTACAGCGAAGCGGAGATCGTCGCATTGATCGATTCGGTTCACGTCGGCGGGGATTCGACCGAGATCACGGGCATACCGCGGCAGGTTCCGATCGTCGGTACGGTTGCCGAGTCGTACGATCTAGGTGCCCGCGTCTTGATCGTCGGCATCGCGGCACCCGGCGGCCGCCTTCCGGAGGGTTGGTGGCAGGAACTAAGGGACGCGTTGCGCCTCGGCATGTCGTTGGTCAACCCTCTTCATGGCAGTTGGGAGGACCACCTCGGCCAATTTCTCGGCGTCGACAACTGGATTTGGGATATACGTGTGGAACCCGACGGCCTTCAGCCCGGAATCGGCGCGGCGGCCGGACTTTCGGCAATAAGGCTCCTCACGGTCGGGTCGGACATGTCTGTAGGAAAAATGACCGCGGCGCTGGAGTGCGTTGCGGCGGCCGGCAGCATGGGGATATCGGCAAAGTTCGTCGCAACCGGGCAAGTCGGGATTTGCATCGCAGG
>JACDEQ010000316.1 GCA_013816225.1 Armatimonadota bacterium
CGGCGTGATCGCGGGCGGCGCGCTGAGCCGATTCAAAGGCAGAATGGACTCTAAGGAACATCTCTACGCGATCTACCTACCTGCCAAGCCCGATGCGCTGGTCTTCGACCCCGACCACGACTTCCTAAGGGAAATTCCTAAGCTGAATTGGGGCCCGGAGGAACTCGCGCCGATCCTGGAGTTCGCCCCGTGTGGCTTGGATCGAACCGAGGCCATGCGACGCCTCCTCGCAAGCAATCCGACGCCCGAGTCGATTTCTCTGATTGAACGGATGATTCGGGCGGACAACGGCATGTTCCCGTCGATCACGACGATCCAGCCTCTCGGCAATCTGGCGAAACCGGAACTGCGCGGCCTGTTCCTCGATCTCTTGCAGCACAAGAGTTTCGGCAGGCGCGCGGAAGCCGTTTCCGCCCTTGCTAAGCTTCCCGAAGAGGCGGCAACGACCGCTAAGCTCCGAGCCCTCATTAACGCAACCGACCCGGTCGACGTCGTAGTGGCATCCATCAAAGCACTCGACAAACTGAATCCGAAGGCGAATGGGGACGTCATCCGCAAGGCCCTGTCCATCCCGTCGCTCCGTGGACAAATCAAAGCCACTGCAACCGAGGCGCTGAAAAAGGGCTCCGGCGGATTAGGATTCGAACCAAGCGCTTAGCCAGATCGCGCAGCGCCTCCGCCAAATCGTGTGGCGGCGAACGGTCGGGGAACCAGCGTGGCTGGCGGACTAGGATTCGAACCTAGATTCTTAGAGTCAAAGTCTAATGTCCTGCCATTGGACGATCCGCCATTGCGAGGCGAGAGTATACCGGCGGGGCCCGGCTCCCACTCTTCATAATAACGCCCGTGTTTCGTCGAAAGCCCAATGAGCGGCTTCAGCCCGAATGGATCATCGTTGGGCTCGGCAACCCGGGCGGCGAGTACGACGGGACGCGCCACAACGTCGGCTTCGAGGTCATCCGAATCTTGGCGGAACGCAACGCAATCAAACTCGACACTCGGAGATTTCAATCCCACTTCGGCGTCGGCAATATGGGCGAAACGACCGTCGCGCTCGTTAGGCCAATGACGTACATGAACCTGAGCGGCCAATCCGTGGCCACGCTCCTGAGGCACTTCAACCTGAAGCCCGGCCGCCTCGTCGTTGTCTACGACGATATGGACTTGCGCGTGGGACGAGTTCAAATCCGGCCCCAGGGCGGCGCGGGCTCGCATAACGGTATGAAGAATATCCTTGCCCTCTTGGCGACCAGGGGCTTTCCGCGGGTCCGCATCGGAATAGGCGGCCCGTCGGCGACCGGGATCGACCATGTCCTAAGCCAATTCCACCGGGACGAGATCGACGCCGTTCGCGATGCAATCGCTAGCGCTGTCGAAGGTTGCGCGCTGATCGTGGCCGAAGGCGTCCCACTCGCGATGAACCGAATCAACAAACCCGAGGAGGCCTTTGAACCGGAAAGCTCTGAGTGAGGAAGCCAGCGCGTTCTGCTTGGACCTGAGCGATTCGCAGCTGGCGTCGTTCGAACTCTTCGAGGAGCGCCTCTACGAAGCCAACGAAGTCATGAACCTGACGCGTGTTCCGAAGGCGGAATGCTGGTCCAGGCATTTTCTGGACTCGCTGATCCTATCTCCGCTGATCCCCGACGGAGCGAAACTGCTCGACATCGGTTCCGGACCAGGAATGCCCGGCGCATGCCTCGCCATCGCAAGACCTGATCTCACGGTCTCGATCATCGAAAGTGCCGGGAAAGCGCTGAACTTTCTGAGAGACGTATTCGGCAAGCAGGAGCTCCTTTCGCTCATTCAGGGCAGGGCCGAAGACGTCGCACACATTGGCGATTTCCGCGAGAAATTCGACGTGGTGACGGGGCGCGCCGTCGCCCCTCTGTCCGTCCAGATCGAGATCAGCGCGCCTTTCGTGATACTGGGAGGCATGTTCATACCCATGCGGACTGACAAAGATAAAGAATTGCCAGCCGAATGCGCGGCCAGACTCGGCCTGAGTCTCCTCGAAACGCGTACCTACATAATAAGGCCGTTGCTAGCGACCCGACACCTCCCGGTATACCAAAAGCATAAATCGACCCCCGCCACGTTCCCTCGGACGTGGGCAAAGATCAGGCAGGCGCCAAGCGAATGACCAGCGAAGACCGAAAGCTCCTCTTCATTCAAGGCGACATCAGCGGGGCCATGGGCGCGATCCTCTATTACTGGCCGATTTTCTTCAAATTTCGTTTACGCGAAAACCCAGGCTACGACTACGCCACGCTGTTTCGCCCAAATGTCGATAACGCGGTGCAGGCGATCGCTCAAGCCGACGCTTTCATCTACTACGGCCACGGAAATAGCGGAGGCATATGGCTGCGCCATCGGAGCGGTTCGTCGATGAGCCAGCGCTTGGCGGCCGCAGAAGTCCGCCAAATCGCCGAAGAGCGGAAGCAGATGGGCAAGGGCCCGCTCAACTTCGTCCAAATTGCGGGGTGCGATACGTTGCGCGATCAGGAGTGGATCGACGCTTGGCTGGAAGTGGCGATGGAGGTCCGCGGCTTCGACGAAGTGACGTATAACTGGCGCAGGCCCTTTAGAATCCCCAAAGAGAAGCGGTTCCGAAGACCGTCCTCATAATCCCGGCCGCCCATCTCGATCCCGCTCACGCTGCCCCAAGGCCTCCCTGCCGGCGGTTGCAGCATTTCGAGCGTTGTATCATCCGGGTCCAGGAGGTAGACCGAGAACCCGCCGCGATTCACGCCCTCCTCGATGGCCACCGGCGCCGGCGCCCTCAACTGCACGCCCGCCGCGCTCGGCCGCGTGTAATCCCCTTGGATGTCATCCGTCACGAAGGCGAGGTGTGGCGCTCCGGGTCGGTTCGTGGCGACGTCCGTCTTCTCGCCCCGCGGGTGAACGTACTCCGACAACTCCAAATGATAGTTCGACGGTCCCACGAACGCACCCGGAAATTCTTAGCATCGCCACCTTCAGATTCGCGTTCTCATATCCGACCAACCTGCTCGTGGATTCGTTGGCTTGATCCTGGAAATGGCGCATCTCCAAACCCAGCAGTAGAACTCGATCGACCGCTCCAGGTT
>JACDEQ010000317.1 GCA_013816225.1 Armatimonadota bacterium
GGGGTGGCTCGACGATCGCCGTACGCTGGCGTGCGACCGCGGTCGCGGTCCCGGCAAGGAAGAGGCCGACGCGATATGTGCGTCCGGGCTGCTGCGCGAGCGAACATAGCGCTGCGACGCCGAGCGACAGAATTGCCAGCAGCGCGCCGGGGCGCGTCATTTGCCGGGGACGCAGGCACGATCCAATCGCGCCAATGGTTTCGCGTTCGACTGCCGCTCACAGTCTTCACGCGGGAGAGAAGGCGCGCGGATGCTTCGCCGCATTGATCTGACATCGCGGCAGCAAGGCACCCCGGCTAAACATCAGTCAGCTTTGCTTAGCGCGATAGCGGTCGCGCAGATCGCGGATCTGGTCGTGGTTACGCATTACGCCGTCGTACTGATGCTGCACGACCACCCGGATGTCCTCTGACAGCGTTTCCTCAAGCGCCTTCCGGTAGCGGGCCTTGGCGACGTCTTCGCCCCGTTCGCATTCTTCGAGGACGGCGAGGTCGGTACGACCGGATACAGTCGCCTTCAAGTTGACCCAACCGCGATGCACTGCCCCAGCGAGACTGCCGCCCTCGTCCGGTTTGCCGCCGAGACGAACTACCAGTTGCTGCAGATCGGCCGCGCCTGTGGCGCAGTCCTGGGCGCGTCGCAGAAACACCGCTTGCAACTCGGCGTTTTTGGTGTCCTCTGCCGCAGCGCGAAAACCTTTTTCGCCATCTTTAGAAGTTTCGACGAGGTCATTCAGGATGGAAGTAATGTTGTCTGACATGGTGCGGTCCTTTGAAGAAGAGTGACGAGAACGGCCAACGGTCCGCATGATGGGCCACCCAGGCGCGGCGTGCCTAGGGCACATTCGGGGATGGCCTTGGCGCGGTTATCGGGAAGCGTGAGACATTGCTCATGACTTCTCGTGCGAAGATGAAGGAACGACTCAAGCCTTCTTGGCCCACAGGCTGCACCAGCCGTCGGGGCTGATCTGGCCAGCGACCAGCTTGCAGGTATTCGACTCGGCAATGAAATTCACGCAGCCGCCGCACTTCTGCTCGCCCTTCGGCTGAGCCTGGTACTGCACGCTTGTCTGTGACACTTTGCTGGTCGCCGCTGGGGCGGCAGAACCTGCGCTGGTGGCTGGAGAGCCGGCCGGGGCGGCGCTACTTGAGTTCGCGTTTTTCTTTGAATCACAGCCAACAAGTGCGATCGGCACCCAGGGGCTACAACCAAGCACCAGTGCTCCGCGCAGCACAAGCCTGCGGGGCGGGATTTCTTCTTTCATCTTGCATTCTGTTTCGGGTGATGCCTCCTGGATCTTGGCCGCCAACTCCATGCGCTTGCCGACGATCACGTCAGGGTGATCGTGTGCGAGCTTGCTCCACTGTGCTTTCACCTGGCCCTTGAACTGCTTCCAGTTGCCTTCAACGATATCCCAGTTCATATCAAATTCCTCCCGTTCGGGACCCGACCGGCGGAATTGCCAGTCGAGCATCCTTTGTCGCAGCCCGCCTCTCGCCAACAGTGCTCCTCGCGCAACGACTGTGAACAATCAAGCAGAAATGAGCAGCCGCAATCACGAACAGCAGAGCAGTCATATGCTACCGAAAGGCCGCGGAATCAATTTCTTGACTCAGGCCTAGGCTGCTCCGGCCTGCGCGATTAATCAAGGCCTTGACGGCGCAATCTGCACGATAATTTTACACCTAGACATGGCGTCGCGCTTTCGGAATGCCTACGCTCGCTGTATTGATTTGATCCCCACGGCCAGGGTGCGCTCACGGGCGGCGAAATCGTCGACATTTATCGGTGTTGGTCGGGAGGTTTCTAACCTTGAGGTAATCCCGGCCCGCATCGTTGACGTCGAGCGTGCCGCGTGAATTCTTATCGCCTAATCCAGCCGCAACAAGCGCCGCGACTACTGAGGGCGGAATAAAGCCACGGGGCGAAGTTGCTGCTCTAAGCAGCCACTCTTCTTCTTCGCCAGTTAACCGCGGTTCTAGAGACATGCGGATTGCTGTCAAGAGGAAAAAGGTTCGGAGAACTACCTGACGACGTAAGGCAGGAGACGGTCGAACTCCGGCTTTGACAACCTGGTCGCACTCACAAGGACCGCACCTCTAGACCCGGCGATCGAGCACGGTGATTCTGCCTCGCCGGTAACTGATAACCCGGCGTTCTGTCACGTTCCATTCGTGTCGAAAAAGTTTACCGTCAGGTGTAGGGCCGGCACTCAACTGCGGCTCCGTGGAATCTAACGTAGGCTTCCGTCTTACGCGGAAATTCCCTCCGCGCTGATACCACAGAGCAACAGGAAGCAGTAACGTTTGATCGTGGACCGGATGTCTGCCCGGCCAGAAATTATCGGAAACGTTCATGCGACGTGTGGCAATCGATATGGTCACGCTCGACCGGCGACTGGAAGAAGAACTTGCCAAGCATGCGAGCCTTAAAGACTTTAAGGTTGTGCTGTGGCGACTCGATCCAGACGCAACAGGCTGCAATTGGAATGCGCGCGTCGAGTGTGTTCGAGGTCGCCGTTTGAATGATTGCAGCTGGTGGGATGTCGTGCCGCAGATGCGCGAGCGCTTCAAGCTGATCTAGGCAAATGAGTGAAGGTTGCGGCGACATAAATTGCCATGGATCCGCCCGACAAGGCCAGACGCGACCCGGAACAGTATCAGCTCTTGCAAGCTGCGGCGCAGGTTGAGTTGTGCCGCCGCGCCATCGGTCGCGAGCCAGACGTTTCGGATTGGAAACGATGGATACAATCAAATCCCGATCCGATTGATCCGTTTGCGGTGCTCTCGAAAGAGCAAATTGAGCAGGTTCTCAGCGAAGCGAAGGGTATCGAGTAATGGGAAATCCCCGCGTTAGCGCGACTCCTACTACGTTGATGCTAGTCGAGCAGGTGAGGCCGCCAGCCTGAAGTTCACCGCGCTCGACAGCGGGCCATGGTAGAGGTTAATCGCGGTCGCTAGTCCGATGCAGGCACGGCTTCAGGCAGATCCATCAAACCATCGGCTTGATGAATGATGTCGCGTACGTCCGCGATCGCCGAGCGCAGAACGTGGCACGCGTCCGCAATCGCGGCAACTGAGG
>JACDEQ010000074.1:0-717 GCA_013816225.1 Armatimonadota bacterium
GACGCGAGCGTCCTGAGGAACCTCGAAGCGAATCTGGCATGGGCAGGCTGGACCGGGCAGAAGGGCGGGGAGGTCGAATGCTCAGCTTTCATTTTGGTCAAAAACCGCAACATGCTTCCCGTCAAGGACATCGAGGCCGAGGTCTCGATCACCTATGTCGGCGACCCGCAAACGTATACACGTTCGACGAAAATGGATCCCTTAATCGGAAACGGAAACGTATCGCAGGGTGTGCTGATGCCAATGCATTCGGCTCGGCTGCACAGGTTCGCGTTCAAGCTTCCCGCCAGCGCCTGGCGGCGTAACGTAACGTATGCGGTGCGGTTGACGAAGGCTTCGCCTTTTCTCGCCCGAACGGATCTCCACGACCCGATGACTCTGTACGCTTTTCTCATGGAGGCAGACTTAGCCGCAGTGAAGAAGGCATTCGAAGCCGATCGAAAGTTGATGGACGTGCGCTCGAAAGCCGGACTCGGCCCGATACATTTCGCTTTGACCCAGATGGATCCGAAAATAGTCACCTATTTACAGTCAGTGGGAGGAGACTTCAAGACCCCCACCGAGAATGGACAGTGCGCTTACCACTTTGCCGCGCTGAGCTCGCGTGACATGGTGAACTTCGTTCGATCTCAAGGCGTTACGCCGACCCTGTCTCAACCGTCCAAGCGCTCGCCCTTCGACTACGCGATCGAAATGGGGAATGTGGAGAGCCTCAAG
>JACDEQ010000074.1:727-8963 GCA_013816225.1 Armatimonadota bacterium
CGGCGTCCCAATGGATACGCAAAACGTGCAAGGTAGAACACCGATGATGAATGCGGTCTTCGATTTCAAACCATCGATGGCGGCACTCTTGAAAGCCGGCGGTGCATCGACTAAGAAATTCGACGCCAAGAGCGCAGGACTAATTGGCACTGCAATTCAAGTTGAATCGATCAAGGTCCTTGAAGAAACGCTGAAGATCGCCGGCAGCGTGAACGAGGTGGCACCGGACGGAACCACACCCATGCACCTCGCCGTAAAAATGCAGCGCCGCGAGCAGGCTGAGTTCCTCCTCAGACACGGAGCGAAGCTGGACTCTCGAGACAAATCGGGCAAAACTCCGCTCGACTACGCAAAGACATTGCAACATCCGGGCGATCGCGAAATGTGGGTTGCGTTCTTAACTGGCGAAGGCAAAAGGAGCTAAACGAGCCCTGCTCGAACGAGGTCCTTGAGCATGACGAGGCCAACCACGCGGCCATTTTGGACGACCGGCAGTTCTCCGATCTTTTTCGGATGATTCTCGAACAGTTCTAGAGCTTCGATGGCGAGCACGTCGGGTCCGATACTCGTGGGGTTCGGGGTCATCACTTCGGACGCGGCTGCTTTCATCACCGACGCACCTTCCGTAACAAGGTGACGACGAACGTCCCCATCCGCGATAAGCCCGAGCAGTTCGCCGTCGCCATCGACGACGCAGGCCGCACCTGCGCCCGCTTTCGTGATCGCGATTAGGACCTCGATGAAGGTGCAGTCGGGCGCGACCAGGGGCACGTCAGCCCCTTTGCGCATTGCGTCCGAGACGCGCATGAGTAGCCGTCGCCCCAGAAATCCGCTCGGGTGAACAAGTGCGTAGTCGCTCGGTGAAAACCTGCGCTCATTCATCACCGCAAGGGCCAAAGCGTCCGACAGAGCCAGCATGACAGTCGTGCTTGTCGTGGGCGCAAGGTTGTGCGGACACGCCTCTCGCTCGACGCCGACATCGAGCGCCAGACCGGCCTCTTTTGCAGCTGTGCTGCCGGACTTTCCGGTGATGATGATCGTTTTCACACCCATTTGGCGAAGGGCCGGGAACAGTCGGAGCACTTCTTCGGTTTCACCGCTGTTGGAAAACAGGACGATCAGGTCTTCCTTCCCGACCATCCCAAGGTCTCCGTGAACCGCGTCGGCCGGATGCAAAAAGAAGCTGGGCGTTCCGGTGCTCGAAAGCGTGCTGCTGAACTTCTTTGCGATGTCGCCTGCCTTGCCGATTCCGGAAGCGACGACCCTGCCCTTGCAATCCAGTAATAGCTTCGCTGCCGCAAAAAAGGGAGGGCCCAATCGATCGGCGAGCGCCTCGATGGCCTTTGCCTCCTGAAGAAGCGTGTCGCGCATCACATCCAGCATCGGACGAAGGATACCTGCCGCCTTGGGCGGTAAGATTCCGCAATGGAATCCGGCCCTAAGCCCCCCGAAGTACAGCGCGCCCAAGAATGGCTCGAAGCCCACGAATCGGATCTGATCGAAGACCTCCGAACGATGCTGCGTTTCGAAAGCCTCGAAGAAACTGCCGAACCGAATGCGCCCTTCGGCAAGGGGTGCCGAGCGGCCCTCGACTTTGCACTCGCTCTGGGCGTGAAATGGGGTATGCGCACACGAGATGTCGAGGGGTACGCGGGGCACGCAGAGTTCGGAGACTCTGAAAAGCTCATCATGGCGCTGGGTCATCTCGACGTTGTCCCGGTGGGCGACGGATGGAAACATGCGCCCTTCGGCGCGCAGATCGATCGTGGCTACATTTATGCGCGCGGAGCTGAAGACGATAAGGGCCCCACGATGGCAGCATTCTATGCTGCACGCGCCCTAATGGAAACTCGCGCCGAACTTCCTGCGCGCATTCGCGTAGTCTTCGGGTGCAACGAGGAAAGCGGTTTCGCTTGCGTCAAGAAGTACTTCTCCGTCGAAGAAACGCCTACGTTTGGGATTGCTCCTGACTCGGGCTGGCCTCTCTACCACGCCGAAAAAGGTATTGCCAATATCATCCTCAGAGGTGCTTCCTCTCAGGGACAACTAAGGCTCGTTTCGCTCGTGGGTGGAAAGCGCCCGAACATCGTCATCGACAAGGCGGAGGGGGTTGTCGAGGTCGCACCGCAACTGCTCGAAGCCGTTCGTTCCGCTTCGAACGAGTACTGGGACAAGAACGTCACGTTCACGTTCGATGGGAGTCGCTGCACGATCTCAGCACTCGGGAAGGCCGCCCACGGCAGCACACCGTTCGCAGGAGACAGCGCCGCCGTGCGAATTCTGCGCGCAATCGCCGAGTTCGCTCCGCCGGAACAGTCGAAGGAGTATTCGAAACTGCTTTTGTTAGGACATCCGAGCGGCGTAGGACTAGGCATTCATGGAGAAGACGACGTCAGCCATGACCTGACAGCGAACATAGGCATCGTCGAAACCCAGAACGAACAATTCGCTTTCACGATCAACGTTCGTTATCCGGTTACGTGGACCGGCTCCCAACTGCGGGAGAAGTGCGAGCGGTACCTAGAGAAGGAACTCCCGAGCTTCGAAATAGTCGCGTTTGACGATAGTCCGCCGCTTTACTTCCCCATCGATCAAGAGCCCGTCACAACCCTCGTGGACATCTATCGTCAGGAGACGGGGGACCACACGCCGCCGGGGGTCATGGGCGGAGGCACCTACGCTCGCGCCGTTCCGAATACAGTCAGCATTGGCACCGGTTGGGACGGTGACGGGCCCGCCCATCAGAACGACGAGCGCATCCACGTTTCTCATCCCCTCAAGATGGCGAAAATTTACGCTCACATGCTCTACGGACTGGCTCAGGCTGCCAATAAGTAGCCGGCGAACGCCGCAGCCGCCGCCGATAGCAGGTTGACGGCATCGTTATCGATCGCTCGCCAGCCGCGCGTCAGTTTCCCGATCGGCCGCTCGTGAAGCCGGCCTCCTTCGTCGGTGTACACGGCTTGCGCGAGATCGCCCAAGAGGCTATCCAAAAGGCAGGCCGCAAACCCTATGACCGTGATAACGGGCAGCATCGCGGTCAGGTCGAGCAGCGGCGCAGCCGATGCGACCGCTGCCGAACCCACGAACGCCCCAAGCAGGCCCAAATTGGAAACCACCCCACTCCTGCCCCCCTCCGCCGGCTCGAGGTTCGAGATTCTGTACGGCTTCCTTCCCAATCTTGTACCCAGTTCGGTTGCCCATGTGTCCGCATTAGCAGCGCAGAGGCTTGCCAGGAACGCTGCGGACAGCGCCGGCTGAGGGCCGAACGTGTAGAGAACCGCGCAGACTGCAGCGGGTCCACCATTTGAAATGACCTGTTTCGCGTTCCTAGGACCTCCTTCTGTTTGCGCCCTTCGACCTCCCATTCTGCTGAGCAATGCGCTGGTGACGAAGAAAATTAGTAGAGGCGCCGCCCAAGCCCAACGTCCGGCCTCCCAGGCCGCAGCGCCCACGATTGCAGCAACGATGCTGCCACCCCGGGTGAGCAGCCCCAGGGTCCAGCAAACCACACCCGCAGCAGCCGCAAAAAGCATCGGCATCATATTACGTCCAGGTGAACGATCCCGGTTCTAGCCGCCGTCGTGTAAACAACGACGCAGGCGCCATCCCCCTCTAACATCATGGCGCCTGCGTATGAGGAGAGGTTATGATTCACAAGACACTATTACCGCTTGCCATCCTGGCTGCGCTCGTTTCACCTATCGTCGCTCAGGAAGCACCATCGCAGATCAAGCCCTTTAGGGTTTTGCAATTCAAGGCAGTCAGCGAAGACACCGCGATCTATTCGCCGCAAATACAAGACGGCTACGTTTTTCATCCACAGAGGCCCGAAAACCCGATCGAGGTAGGCGTTGAAGCTGGAACTGCCAACGACCTTTTGGCAGGTCAGGTTCGGGACATCGCTCGCGGCAACGCGGGCCCAATGTTTCCGGCCATCGGCGCCACCGGTTGGACACCGCCCGATCCTGATCTTGCCGTAGGCCCGAATCACATCGTCGCGGTCGTTAATTCGAGTTTGGCATTCTTCAACAAGGATGGCACCAGGACCTTCATGCAGACCTCGCAGACCTTCTTCTCAGGGCTTGGCGCCGGGTTTTTTCTGTTCGATCCCAAATGCTTTTACGACCGTGTTCACAACCGGTTCGTCATCGTTTATTTGGAACAGGATGACTCGCCGCAGGTCAGCAAGGTGCTGGTAGCCGTTTCAGACGACAGTGATCCTGCGGGAACGTGGCATAAGTATCGGCTGGAAGCAAAGCTTGTAACGGGCGGCACGAGCTACTGGCTCGACTATCCCGGCATCGGTTACAACAAGGATGCTTTCGTTGTGTGTGGAAACATGTTCGGCTTCAACGGCGGCTTCGCAGGTGTTCAGTTCTTAGTAATTCCCAGCGCTCCGCTCCTGACCGGAGGAACGGCGACGGTCCGATATTTACGCGATGCAAACAGCGCCTCGGTCCAAATCGCCGAGACCATCGACGCCTCACACGATAAGATATACGCAGCGAGGCGTGATACGACGACCTCGACCGGTGTTTATGCTATCCGCGACCTTACTTCGATGAACCCGGTTATCACCGAAACGACGGTCGCCGTTCCGGCCGGCAATGCGCCACAGATCAACGCCTCGAGCACGAACGGCACACAGCTCGACTCCCTCGACGGCCGTATTTTCAACGCATCGTGGCGTGGCGGTAAGCTTGTCGCTGCACACACAATTCAGGTCGGCTCGTTCTTGCGCGTGCGCTGGTACCAATTCAGTACAAACACCTGGCCAACTTCCGGCGCGCCGACCCTCGATATGGCCGGCGACGTCGGAGCAACCTCTGTCCACCACCATATGGGCGTAGCCAATATCAACTCCGTCGGCGACGTTTCCGTTATCTTCACGCGAAGCAGCACCAGCATAACTGCGGACATCATGCGCGCAGGAAGGCTCGTGGGTGACCCTATCGGAACAATGGGCACACCTGTCAACTTGGAGAGCAGCTCCGGTAACCGGTACACGGGCGGCCGATGGGGCGATTACTTCGGGATCGATGTGGACCCTGTCGATGACACCACCTTTTGGGGAATCGGAATGGGCGTCGCAGCGAACAATGATTGGCGCACGTCAATCTTCAGTTGGACCATCAGCTCCCCGGGCACAGTCGTCACGCCCTCGGCGCTCACGATGGACCGCGGAACAATCATATCGGGCGCCATTGGCGACCTGGCGACCAGCGACGACGCTCGCGTTCGGATGCGCCCGGCCGACGTTTTTGCGACCACCGAATACGCGATCAGAGCGCTGATCAATGGCGTATCGCCAGACCTTACGCCGAGCCAGCTGAAGGTGCTCGTCGAATCTCAGGCGAGCTCGGGCGGCATTGAGCAGCGCGTGGAACTGTTTGTCCACGGAACCGGAGTCTGGGAAGAGGTCGATCGGCGACTTTCGACCGTCGGCTCCGACAGCTCTTTCGAGGTTACTATCTCGACGAATCCGGAGCGATTCATCGATGCCGCGGGCAGCATCAGGGCGCGACTTTCGTACCGTGCGACCGAGGCGGCGTTCATTTACCCATGGGTATCGAGCGTCGACCGGTTCGTGTGGACGGTCGTTCCTTAGAGCCTTCGAATGCGGTAAGCAGAAAGGTCCTCACCCTGCATGGATGGGGACCTTTTCCTTTGAATTCTTTAACGGAAGAAGTCGAAGCTCTCCAGTCGATCTCGAATCGCCTTGAGAAACTTGCCTGCGAGCATGCCGTCGACGACGCGGTGATCGTAGGTGAGGACGAGGTGCATGATCGGCTTGATTCCGAACATGCCGTCCTTAGCTATCACGGTCTCTTGAATCGCATAGGTGCCCAAAATGCCCACCTGGCTAGGTGCGATCATGGGCGTCCCAAACATCGCGCCGTACGTGCCAGGGTTCGTGAGCGTGAAGGTGCCGCCTTGGTAATCTGCGATTTCGAGCTTGATCTCTCGCGCCTTCTTCGCGATTCCTTCTAGGTCCCTCGCGATCTCGATGAGGTTCTTCTTATGGCAGTCGCGGATAACGGGCACCACGAGGCCCTGACTCCCATCCCCCAATGCGACGGCGATTCCCATATGCACGGCGTGGTTTACGGTTAACTTGCCGTCGTCACCCAGTGAACTGTTCACGTAGGGTGTTTCGATCAGCGCCTCAGTGGCGGCTTTGATAAAGAAAGGCGTGTACGTCAGCTTCACGCCGTACATCTGCTGGAAGGTGTCCTTGTTAGCCTTTCGGAATTCGACAAGCTTCGACACATCGACCTGCGTGATCGTCGTGACCGCGGGAATCGCATGGGCTCGCGTCATTGCTTCGGAAATAGCCTTGCGCATCCCGACGAGAGCGATAATCTCCTGCTCCCGCCCGGGTGCGGCGGGGGCTGCCGGTTTGAATTCGGGCGCAGGCGCCGCAACGGGCGAAACCGCCGGAGTCGAAGGGATCTGAGTCGCTCTTCCGCTGGCGATGTAACCTTCAAGATCTTTCTTGGTGACCCTGCCGCCTTCCCCGCTGCCCACGATCGCTGCCAGCTCAGCGTCCGAAACCCCGCGCTCTTTTGCCATGGAGCGAACTAGTGGGGTATACCAGCGACGACCCCCGTTTTCGGAGACCGGCATGGGTATCGTCGCTGGAGCGGCGGGCTCAGGTGCCGGTGGTTGGGCCGGCGGCTCGGCCGCGAGCGTCGCTTCGGCGGGCTTTTCAACGGGTGCGGACTTCGGCGCTTCCTCGGCAGTTGGAGCGTCTGCTGCGTCCCCGATCAGGCCAAGCGGTTCAAAAACCTTTACGTTGTCGCCTTCCTTTATAAGAATCTTGACCAGAACACCCGACGCAGGCGCTTGAAGTTCGGTGTTGACCTTGTCGGTCATGATCTCCACAACCGGCTCGTCTTCCTTTACGGCCTCGCCGACCCCTTTCAGCCAGCGGCTGACGGAGCCCTCGTGGACGCTTTCTCCCAACTCGGGCATCAGAATCTCTGTGGTCGCCATTCCTAGAACCTGACCACCTTCGTCGCGGCCTGAACGATGTCGTCGACGCTGGGTAGCACGTGCAACTCTAGCGGCTTGACCCAGGGTACCGGCGTATCTTCTCGGGTAACCCGCAACGGAGGAGCGTCAAGGAGTTCGAAGCCGGCCTCGTTGATGCGAGCGACGATTTCCCCTGCGAAGCCGCAGGTGCGGCTGGCTTCGTTTACGACGACAACTCGGTGCGTCTTTGCAATCGACGTGAGGATCGCTTCTTCGTCCAAGGGAACGAGCGTGCGTAGGTCGATGACCTCCGCCTGGATACCCTGCTCCGCGAGCTTGTCGGCAGCCTCGAGACAGAAGTAAACCGGATTGCCGTAGCTCACGAGTGTAACGTCGCTTCCCTCTCGGCGCACCGAAGCCTTGCCGAGCGGAACCAAATAATCCTCTCGCGGGAACATCTGTTCGATCTCGCGCTTCCGGTAGAGCTCTTTGACCTCGTAGAAAATGACCGGGTTAGGATCGCGAAGGGCCGATTTCAAGAGGCCCTTCGCATCGAGCGGCGTACTCGGTACAACGACCTTCAGACCAGGAGAGTGCGCGAACCACGACTCGTTTTGCTGGCTGTGATACGGCCCGCCTCCGCCATAGCCCCCGCTGGGCCCTCGAATAACGATGGGCAGGGAGACGTCGCCGGCGGTGCGATAGTGCATGGTGGCGGCGTTGTTCACAATCTGATCGAACCCGCACGAAATGAAGTCCATGAACTGCATCTCGACCATCACGGGGCGGTCCATCATCGCCATACCGATGGCTGAGCCCACGATGGCGGCCTCGCTGATGGGGGCATCGATCACGCGCTGTGGCCCGAACTCGGCCTGCAGGCCCTCGGTCACGCCGAAGGCGCCGCCAAGTATGCCGATGTCCTCGCCCATGCAGACCATCCGTTCGTTGCGGAGCATCTCTTCGCGAATGGCCTCCTTCAGGCCCGTCAGAAAATTCTTGGTTCCCGTTCCCTTCTCAGCGACCGCGCTCACAGCGAGCCCTCCGCGAAGACCCATTTGGACCCTTCTTCGGCCTCGGGTACTGGGGACGCGACCGCAAAATCCACGCCCTCCTTAAGCGCCTTCACGATGTCGGGTGGAAAGTCCTCGTCCGTCGTACTTGGAGCGTCTTTGCCCTCGGGTGAATACTTGTCGGCGTCGGCCTTGCTCAGAATGCCCATTTCCACAAGATGTCTTTTGTAGACGGCGATGGGGTC
>JACDEQ010000318.1 GCA_013816225.1 Armatimonadota bacterium
TCTCCCGCTGGCGCGGGTGACGGCTTCAAATAGCCTCGATGAACGGCCGGTGCCCATTAAACCGACACCGCGCCGCCCTCAATCGCCGATCATCCCGCCTCAAGCGAATATTTTTCGAGGTGCCCTCATATGAATTGTCTTCCCGAATCACCAAACCTGTTGGATTTATTCGCTTGAGATTGGGCTTATGAGTGCTCTGCCGATAATCTTCGACCTCTGTGTCCCCCAGGACGATGTCCTCAAGGGCACTGTTTCGGATAGCGATTTTGCAGCGAAGCTTTCGCATGTTCTGACCGGGCGTGCCTCTCCAGACTACGGAGATCCTTCACGCTTCTTCACCAATACTTACCCGACCGAAGGCCTCAAGGAATTGCTCGCCAACGTATGCGGGCGGTTATCTGGGAGAGGAGGTTCCGTTTCTGCGGTGTTCCGGCTCGACACCTCTTTCGTCGGCGGCAAGACGCACGGCCTCATCGCGCTCGTCCACGCCGCCAAATCGGGGCGGTCCGTCGCAAACATCGGCGAGTTCGTCGATGCGACCCTCCTGCCGGCCGGAACGGTGCGCATCGCCGCTATCGACGGCGAGGATGCCGATCCCGCAAATGGGCGTCCTATGGGCGACGGAATTCGCGCGCGAACCCACGCAGGTCGTTCGTCAGCTTCAGGCCCAAAGCAAGCTCCGCGATGCTTCCGACCAGCCGGATTCTCCATCCTACATCCGCGACCGCACGCCGCTGAAGAAGGGCCAGATCACCACGCAGGATTTGAGGGACGAAATCCGGCGCGATCCGGCGCTCCCGATCCTGCTGTCGGACGACGTGTTCCGCAAGGCCGTCGTGAAAGGCGTCGAAGAGGGCGTCTACATCTACCAGCGCGGCAGCCTGCTCGCCGGCAAAGGCGATCCGATTCCCGCGATCCAGATCGACGTCGAGTCTGTCGTCTTCACCATGGATTTCGCGCGGTCGAAAGGCATTTGGCCACGTCCCGCACTTATGTCGTCGCATGAGCCCACGATCGTTCGTCCGATAACCGCAACGGCAGGCGGCGGTGGAGACGTCATCACCGAGGATTTCGGAGGAGCAGGCTTCAGAGAAGGAGCCGTCGCGCAGCAATTTGTTTCGCAAGTATCGTCGGCCAAAACCTTCTCGTCGGAAGGTGTACTCAAGGAGGCTTTGCGTAAGGTGTTCGAGCAGGCGCGATCGGCCAAACTCGACAAGGTCGACAAGCTCTCCATCCGCGTGTTCGACCATGCCGACGCCTTCAAGCTCATTCCGATCTCGAACTCGATCTCCGGAGCCAAGAAAACGATTACGATGAGCGGTGAGTTCATCACCGCCGAGGACTCGAACATGGCCTTCGAGTTTTCCGGCGCCGCGAAGGACGCTTCGACGATCAAGGACTATTTTGAGCCGCAGTTCAGGGCGGCCAAGGAGTCGGACCTGAAAACGACCATCGCTTTCGAATTCGAGAGCGGCTTACTGCTGGGCGAGGATGTGACGGAGAAGTTCATCGAGAAGCTGACAAGGTTCGCGAGCGCGACGGCCTATGTCGAGGCTTCTGCGGAGGTGAAGTGATGCGTGCGAAGTTGCATGAGGAATACGCCATGGCGATGCCAAGGACTCTGCCCCGATACGAGCTTCGCGCGCACCGGCACGGACCGGGCGACACCGAATTGCAGGTCTGGCAGATTCCCTCGTCGGCGACGCCGCAGATCAAGACCCCCGTCCGGCTAGCGGGTCTGCGCGGACGCAACTACGAACTCGTCGAGCACCGAGTCCTCAAGCGTCTGAAGGAGGCCGGCATCCGCGTCGGCATCCTGCCGATCGAAGGCATCGGCTCGCCGATGAACGAGGAGACGGCGCTCCGGCTGGCGCTCCTGTTCCGCACGCTGGCGCCCATGCGCAGCCGAGACAACATGCGCCTCGTTGCCGAAGGGATCGAGGCAATGGGCAAGGAGGAAGCCGGTTATTGGCTTGGGATGTCGGTCCATAGGAAAAATCCGCGGCGTGTTTTGACGGCCTTGCGCATTCTGCTCACCGATCCTTCCCGATGAAGGACGAGGCAAGAAAGCCGGATGCACGGCTGATCGAACGGTGGCTGCCGATTGCGGCGCTTGGAATCGAAAGCGTGCGTGAGCGGACGCCTATGACGCCGTTTCCTGCTCCGAACCGTTTGCATGTCTGGTGGGCCCGACGACCGCTCGTGGCCTCGCGCGCCGCCATCATGGGCTTTGCGCCGCCGGGTTTGGCTTGCTCGCGCCGCTCTTTTCGGTCTGTCGAAGGCGGTTTTGACGACGTGCGTGACGTCTTATCCGGACGCTGAAGCTTCAGCACCAGATCAATCAGCTCTTCCTTGCTCAGTCGCTGCAAATCATCGCGATTCATCCGAATCTTGAATCAGACAGCTGCCCCAAACGCAAGCGGGTGGGTAATTACCGCGCAAGTTCATACCCGCTGCGATAGCCGTATTTTTGGCCGGGGCGCTTATGATGTTGCACGGTTTATTCTATGCTGCTGGTGAATGTAACCTGTTGTGGAAATCAGCATCCCTTGACCGCCGTACCGAAGATGTCCGCGTTCTCCCGGTTATTGTAGCGAAATTGGAACTCAGCGACATAGAGCGGCATATATTTCCGGCTCATTTTGTGGAACGTGCCGACAACGCCGCGCTTAAAGATCGACCAGAAGCCCTCAATGGTTTGAGTATGGATTGCACCGATGACGTATTGGCCCTTGGCATGATCAATGGTGGCGTGCGGGTAGTCAGTGAGGTCCTTGTAGCCGTCCATTGATCCGTGCAAAGCAAGCTGACTTTGTGGGAGACGGTTTCTCTTACAAAGGAGTTAGGAGTGGCCGCCTGGACGTTCGCGACCACGCGCGCCACCACATTGCCCTTGCGGCTAACCGCGCCGACGATCGGGGTTTTGCCGGAACCGATACCGCCGGTCCCGCCGCACGCCACCGAGTTTATCCCAATGCCGGTTTTTGGCCAAGCCGCCGACGAAAGTTTCATCGACTTCGACAACCCCGCCGAGCTTTTCAATATCCTCCATGAGGGCAACGC
>JACDEQ010000075.1 GCA_013816225.1 Armatimonadota bacterium
CGCTTGGAACGCTTGCGATATTTGCGTCAGTTGACGCTTTTGCGAATCGTATGGAACGACCTGAACTCATCGTGGGAGCCGGAGCGCGTTTGGGCGTCCCTTTCGATACTGGCCGACGAGATCATCGAGCTTGCAGGACGGGTTGTCTGGTCGGAGATGGGTGGGGAGGGGAATCCACCGGTCGCGGTCATCGCTTTGGGAAAGCATGGGTCGAACGAACTCAATTACTCATCCGACATCGACCTTATGTTCATCGCCGCGGATTCGGAGGCAGACCTAGCGCAACCGTCAAAGTTCTGTGAAAGGCTCACGAGGGCGCTTGAAGGGCGAATGGGGCGGGGCGCTCTTTACCGAGTTGATCTGAGGCTTAGGCCGCTGGGAAGAGCTGGGCCCGTGCTCTTGCGCAAGGCTGCTACGCTGAACTACTACCAAAGCTATTGCGAGCCGTGGGAAATCCTGGCGATGATACGCGCCCGGTCGGCCGCGGGTGACACGCACGTGGGCAGCCAGTTCATCGCTGATGTTTCAGAATACATTTATCGCGGCGCCCGATCCGAGATCTTCTTGGAGTCGATCGTCGACGCCAAGAAACGATACGAAGATGAGGTTCGTAAGCGGGGCGAGACCGATTCTAACATGAAACTCGGCCCGGGCGGAATCAGGGATATCGAGTTTATCGTCCAGGCGCTGCAGCTCGTAGTGGGCCACGAAGCGCCGGAACTCCAAGGTGCGTCGACGGCGTCTGCGCTCGAGTTTCTAGCCGCAGGCGGGCACCTGGGCGCTAGACATGCCGAGTTGCTGATGGCGAGCTACCGACTCTTTAGACAAATCGAGCACAGAATCCAACTTCGTTACGATTTGCAATCACACAACCTGCCGGCAGACGCAAACGAGCGGGAAGTGCTTGCAAGGCTTGTGGGGTCGTCGAATTGGCAGTACCTTCACGGCGAGATTCGGCGGCGGCGGGCACAAGTTCGCGAGCTCTTGGAAAGCCGAATACCCCTTTTGAGGGCGGATCGGTCGAGCCCCGTCGGTGTCGCTGAGGCGCTGGGCTGGCCCCCGGAAACGGCGCAAGTTAAAGCTGCCGAATATCTCATCGGGTTCTCGGATGCTCCCGACTCTCTTCTGAACCAGATTCGCGAGGATCGTTCGACGGCCGAGCGCGTGAAGCTGATCGCGAGCTTTGCTCAGCGTGTGATTCCTGAAATCAGCTTCCATCGCGAACTCTGGGACGTTGCCTTTTCCGAAGAGATAGAGTTTATGCCTGGAGACGAGACCGATCCCGCCTCTCTGATTCGCGAGAGGATTCGGGATGCGGGCGATTCGTGGGAGGCCGCCCTGTCGGCATTTCTTCGACGCGAGTTCATGGCCGCGTGCATCAAGGATGCGCTGCACCGCGATGTCGAGCGCACGTTCGGATATTTGACGAAGGTCGCGGAAGCTTCGCTTCTCGGCGCCTTGGATTGTCTGGGAGGCGAGGACATCGATATCGTCGCGTTAGGCAGATTGGGGAGCTCAGAGCTGCTTTTGCCGTCGGATTGGGATGTAACCCTCTTGGTGAAGGAGCCGGCGAGACAGGCCGTCGCTGAGCGCATCGGCCAGGATTGGCTGAGGACGGCGCGCAGGATCAGTATGGCGTCGGGCTATTTTCCGCTGGATGTTCGTCTGCGGCCCGAAGGCTCCGCGGGCCTGGTCGTCCGCTCGATCCCTGGCTTCAACAACTACGCCGAATCATCCATGGAGACTTGGGAGCGATTTGCCTTTACTTGGGCACGCTCCCTTCGGGGCTGGCCGGAAACGGCAGCAGCGACTGTGGACGCGGTCTCGGCTTCAGAGTGGGGATGGGAGCAGGAATCCGAGATGCTCCAAATGCGGTCACGAATCCACAACGAGCGAGCACGTTCGTGGGAACTGCGGCGCGATATCAAACTCGGGGAGGGTTTCTTACTTGATTTGGAGTGGCTGTGCTCGATCCTGCGGCTGCGCCATCCTGAGGCGCAAATTCGGCTCTCGACGACCGCGTCGATGCTCCGCCAACTGGGTCGGCTTAGTCTACTTAGTCAGTGCGAGGCGGACGAACTCGCCGACGCGGCCCTTCTATTTGCGCGGTTAAGGAACATCATGTACTTGCTCGAGTTCGACAGCGATTCCGTTCTCCCTGAAAACCCGGAGAAGTTGGATCGGATGGCCGCATCTCTGAAGCTCGATGGAGCGAACGACGTGCTCGATGCGGTTTACGATAAGCGCGACAAGGTCATGAGTGTGTACGGAGATCTGGTGCTCCGCACTCCATGATGATCGCGCTCATCGCAATCGGGGCGTACCTGTTGGGATCACTCCCTTTCGGAAAGTGGATTGCGGCGGCACGCGGCATCGACATCATGCGAGAAGGCAGCAAGAGCATCGGGGCGACGAACGTTTGGCGGACCCTCGGATGGAAGGCCGGTCTGGCGGTGTTTCTGCTCGACGCCGCAAAGGGATTTATTGCGGCTACTGCAGGTGGCATGATTCCTCGGCTATTTGAGAACAATTCAACATTCAGTCATGAACTTGCACTATTAATGGGTGCGAGCGCGGTCTTGGGACATAGCGCTTCGATTTTCCTGGGGTTCAAGGGCGGCAAGAGTGTCGCAGCTGCGCTCGGGGTGTTGCTTTCTATATCCCCCGAAGTCGCCGGGCTTTCATTGCTCGTATTCCTGATCGTTTTTGGCATATGCCGATATGTGAGCGTGGGCAGCCTTTGCGGCGTGGTCAGCGCGCCTATCTTCGCGGCCGCCTTCCATTATTCGTGGGTGATTGTGTTAGCATACGCAGTCTTGGCCGCCCTGATCGTATACCGCCATAGAGCTAATATCAACCGCCTGATGAAGGGAGAAGAGTATAAGTTTAGTAAACAATCATCAACTACCGAGGCACACGGGCCGTGAGGCATCTCGACCGATATGTATTCAAGGACATGTTCGTTCCCTTGATCATCGGCACTATATCGGTGGTGTTCATGTTTTTGGCGAACACCCTCATCTTCTATTCGCCGCAGGTTTTCTCAAAAGAGATGCCCATGAGCGCGGTCGGCCAGTACCTCCTCTTCAAGATTCCTCAGACGTTGAACATGACCCTGCCCGTTGGCGTTACGATTGCGTCCTCGCTTGCGATCTCCAGACTAGCGCGTGAATCCGAACTCACGGCCATGCGTGCCGCGGGCATCCCGGTACGACGGGTGATTTTGCCGATGCTCATCATGGGAGCTTTGGTGGCCGGTCTCAGTTTCTGGCTTACGGAAAAGGTCACACCACGCGCCGAGGAACGGGCGACGGCTACGCTGAGGAAGATCTTTGCAAGCGCCGAGGCGATCGGTCTTCAGTCGAACGTCCTTTTGCAGCTTAATCGGGGCGAGTATCACGCCAGCATCGGGACCGCATCGAAAGGCAACGGCGGCAAGGTTCTCATGAAAGATGTTCTCGTATTCCAGAAGCCCAAACGGGGTGTCGACTGGTTCGTCCAGTCCCCGTCAGCTGTATATGACGATGGCATCCTGGAGTTCAATGATCCGAAGATATGGATTTTGGAAGGAGAGCGCCTGATCTTGAAGACGCCCAAGAAATGGCAGATTAATGTACGGGTGAGCCTCGACGATTTCTTTGGGCAAAAACTGCCCGAGGCAATGAGTGTCCGAGAACTCGGAAAGTCGATCGAGAATTGGCGGTCACGAGGACAAAGCACTCGCGTTCTCGAAGTCGATTACCACAACAAATTCGCTGTACCTGCCGCATGCTTTGTTTTCGCGCTATTTTCGCCTGTGTTTTCGCTATACTTTGTGCGTGGCGGCGCATTTATCGGCGTCCTGGTTAGCATTATCGTCGTTTTTCTCTACTATAATTTTTGGGTTTTGTCGTCGCAGGTCTTGGCGAAGCAGTGGATACTTCCGCCCATCGCCGGGGCATGGCTGCCGAATCTCATCTTTCTAATTGCAGGAGTGATCGCGCTGTGGCGACTCGAGTAGCGGCGCTCGGCGCCGCGTTTGCGTTGGCTGTCTACGCACGTGCCCAGATTCCTCCTCAGAATCCACTTGAGCCGACGGGGTTCCCGCCGAGCTTTCCGAAAGACGAGCGCCTGCCCCCGCCCATGGCTTCGGATCAGGCCTCGTACGAATTGAAAGTGATCAGAAGCGCCGAATGGGTCGTGGAGGATAATCAAGTCGTAGGTAAGGACGTCGAGTTTACATATCGGGGTTATTTGGTCAAGGGGGACGAGGTTCTTGGCGACCTCGACACCAACCAGTTCGTCCTTCGAGGAAATGTCGACATTCTGGGCCAGGACCACGTTGTTCGAGGCAATCAGGTATTCGTCGATTTTCGTGCCCGCAGATTTCGCTTTGTCGAAGGCGAGGTCGATCTTAAGAAGGCGATGCTGCAGGGCCGCTTGGAGAGCGATATTTACGTCCGGGCCGCGAGCGTGGAAGGCACCGACGATCTGATAATCGCAACTAAAGCCCGCGTAACCACATGCGAATATCCGGACCCACACTACACACTCGATGCGGAAAGGCTTTCGGTCATTCCGAACCGGCGTATTATCTTTGAAGATTTCAGGCTGCGTATTCTCAATCGAACTGTTCTTCGTGTTCCGCGCATTGTCATCCCTTTGGACAAGAGAACCTCCGGAATTACTCCTGAAGTAGGCAACTCTCTGGACGAGGGATATTTCATAAAAACCAAAGTTGGCTTGCCCATAGGTGGCGACGATGCCATTGCACGGGTCGATTTGATGACGAAAAAGGGCCTGGGACTAGGCGCAGATTATGAATTTCTACGTGGCAAGCAGCGCGGCGAATTCCGAGTCTATTCGAATTTATTCAACCCAGACGGCCCGCCGGGCGTAACCGCAAGCGGTACCTATCGAAACGATTTCGGGTGGGGCAGAATCGAGGGCTATCAGGACTATCGCCGCTTCTCGTTTCTCACGGGTGAAAACAATATAGCGACGCAGACAAGGCTATCCTTTGCGCCAAACCAGGCCGGCAATGCGCAGAGCAATATTTTCTTCACGCAGAACAGCACTCGGTCCTTATCGTTCACAAGCGACAACTCGACCGCGGGGGTCAACGATGTGAGGGAATGGAGCGGCAGGTTTCGAACAAACTTGCAACTTAATCTTGCCCGCTCGATCGCGCGCGATGCGGGCAAGGTGCTTAGCGAAAGAGAAGTCCTCGACGCGCGCCTGCAATCTAGCTACGACCTGAGCAGGGTTGTCGCCGAGCTGGACTATCAGCGAAATATCCCGATCGGCAGCACGGTGAACTTCTTCGGCGGAATCGACAAAACGCCGGAGGTGACTATTCGGACGGATTCGCAACGGCTATTCAATGGTAAGAGGCATAAATGGTTTCCTAATTTCACGGCCCTGCTGTCGGCTGGAAATTATAACGATCATTTCAACGCAATTGATGTCTCGAGATATTTCTTTGATTTTCGCATGAATCGGGTCGGTTCTGAAGACTCCAAATTATCGTTGTCTTATGATGCAGGGATTAGACAAGGTATTTATTCCGACGACACGGCGCAATACACGCCCAGCTTGAATCTGCACCTGCGAGCGAAGCCCACGCCGAAGTTCTCGGCGAACTTTCGATATAACTACAGCCGCCCGCATGGCTTTTCGCCGCTTTCCTCCGATCGTAGTGGCCAATACAACTTGGCCAGTCTCGACGTCGTCGGGGAGTTTGCCCGAGGGTTAAAGGTTGGCGGGCAGGTCGGATTCGACTTTCATCAACGGGTCCTCGGCGATGTTCCCTGGATTTCTCCTTCGTTGCGGTTCGAGTATAACCCGAGCAAATCGTTGAGGCTTAGGAGCTTGGCGAACTACATGGCTCAAGAGGGCAGTTGGGGAAACATCCGCCTCGACCTGGCCTGGAAGGCCGGTGCCACCTACCTAGGCGTTGCTGCAAGGTACGACGCTTTGCGCGACACATTGGGGAACCTGAATATTTTTCTCGACGCCTTTAAATGGGGGCGGCTCAAGTTCTCGACGATATTGCTTTACAATGGTTACCTCCACCGTTTCGAATCGCGGCATTTTTCCCTGATTTATGACCTTCACTGTGCGGAGGCCGTGCTTCAAGTTCTGGAAAACAACGTAGGGTTTCGTCCAGGAAGAGAGATTGTGTTCTTTATCCGGCTTAAGGGCCTGCCGTTCGACTCTCCGTTCGGTGTAGGCCGATTGGGCCAACCGCTTGACATAGGTACGGGGTCGGGCTGGTAGCAGGTAAACTAGAGGTCAATCGCGACAGAGGAGCGACGTACATTTTTCTACCAACTTGGACCGAACAACCTCAACTCCTTGGACCCATTCGAAAGGATTTTCACCTGAATGCCACGTAAGAAAACCGAAAACGCCGAGAGCGCAGAGGACATAAAGCCAACCCGAGCCCCCAAGACACGAGGGCCGCGTAAACCAAAGACCGAAGAGGCCGAACCGGTGTCTCAGATCGAGGCATTTGCGGAACGGCCGAAGCGAACGAGAAGGCCTGGGGCCGAAACGCCGACAGAAAGCCTGCCCAAGCCCGCAAGAAAGCCTCGCATGGCGAAGAAGGATTCGGATTCCCAGGCGCCATCCGAATCGGTTCAGCCTGCCGCGATCGGATTCAGATTTCGGGCAGCTGGGCCACCGCCCGCTCGGGCTCCTAAGGGCCAACCAAATAGACGGCGTGGCGACCGCAGCGAGGGTCCGAAAAGGCCCGTCGAGCGTAAACCCGTAGTCAGAACGCTGCAGCGGCCCGAAAAGCCAAAACCCCCCGCCCGCCCGGTGCGAGAACGGATACTGACGCCGGAAGGAGCGCCTCGCGTCATCATCCGCAACGGGCGGCCGTGCCTGGTTATTGACGGCCAGATCGTCCCACCGTTCATGTTCTTCGGCAACCCGTCCGATGAGACCAAGGCCGAAACGGTCTTCGAAGAGATCCGAAAGGCCGCGAAGGAAGGGATTCACCTTCACAGTTTGATGGTCGAGTTCGCCATCAGCGAGGGAGGCGCGGAGGAGGCGCTCCATCTATCGGCGTACCTCCTGCAGAAAACGTTGGAAGCCGATCCTGACGGAAGGCTCATCCTTCGGCTCGTCTTCGCGGGAGCGCCCGGATGGGAGAGAAAATACCCGAAGGCAGCTTTCCGCTATGCGGACGGCGTCGAGGCAGAGCCGAGCTTCTGCGATGACGAGTTTTGGGGAGACGCGGCCAACCTTCTTGCCGGATATGTGCGGGGTATAAGCTCACACGATCAATCGGACCGCCTCATAGGGCTGCACCTGGATAGAGGTGAATGGTTCTTCGCTGAGGGCTGGGGATATGATACGAGCGCCGCGGCGGAAAAGGCGTTTCGCGATTGGGCGACCTTCCGTTACGGCGGGGACCGCGTTGCGCTGCAATCAGCCTGGTTTAACGGTGATGCACGGTTCGAAACGCTGAAGATTCCAAGCTACAACGACTACCCACTTTCTAGCGAAGGGTTTTTGCGGGCGCGTCGCAAGGAACGCATTTGGGTCGACTACCACCTCTTTATGAGCGATGCGATCGTCGAGCGAATTCAATCCCTCGCATGGCAAGTCAAAGAGGCGAGCGAGGGCCGGCTTCTGGTAGCTGCAAGTTACGGATACACGTTCGAATGGTCCCACCCCGCCTCCGGACACCTTAGCCTGGGCAAGCTCCTGAGGTCTCCGGAGATCGACATCATAGCCGGGCCGCCAAGCTACAAGGACCGCTCGCTGGGAGGCACGGCCGGCTTCCCAGGGCCGATCGACAGCTTCGCGCTTAACGGCAAACTATTCCTTAGCGAGGAGGACTTCAAGACCCCGATCGGGCAGGTTGTCGAGCCGGATGAGTTCAACCCGGTGATGCCGACTCCTCAGGCTCTCGAAGCTTCGCATTGGCGCGGTGTCGGATCGGCGCTCAGCCATAGCACCGGAATCGCTTGGATGGACCTTTGGGGGAACGGATGGCTGAATACGCCGGCCATATGGCAGCGTGCTTCCGAAGTTCGCGATATCCTTATCAAAGCGATCGCCACACCGGCAAGGGATCCAGATGTGGCGGTGCTCATCGATGAGCGAAGCCTGGCTTACTTGAGCGACGCTCGGGCGTTCAAGCACCTTGTGCAGAACTCTCGCGAGGCGATTCTCAGGGCCGGCGTGAGCGCGGGGTTCTATTTGCTCAGCGACCTTGCGCATCGTAAGAAGTTTCCCGACGCCAAGCTTTACATTTTCCTCAACGCGTGGGATACGCGGCCGGAGGTCCGTGCTGCGATCAAGCGAATTCAGGGTGGCGGCAAGACGTTGTTCTGGTTCTATAGCGCCGGGCTTTTCGAGGCCGGCCGTCCGGCTCTCGAACGGGTTCGGGAAGTTACCGGCATTGCCATCCGGCCCCAACCTTTCAACAGTCGAGCGGGGACAACGATCCTCAACCGAAAGCACCCTCTGACAGAGTTGCTCGAAGAGCGCGCCCTCAGCACGGTGGAGCAGCTCGAGCCCAGTTACTTCGCGATCCCGGAAGAGGGCACTACCATTCTCGGTGAATACACGCAAACGGGTTTGCCCAGCTTCGTCGTGAGGGAGATCAAGGACGAACATGGCGCTTGGCGAAGCGTATTCCTAGGCGAGCCGCTCATCACGGAGAAGCTTATCCGTGGGCTTTGCCAATACGCAGGAGTGCATGTTTGGAACTACCACGGTGACGTTGTCCACGTAAGGCCACCATTCCTCTCGATTCACTATTCGGGCACCGGCCACCGAATCGCAACGCTGCCCGATAGGTGGCATGCTTACGACCCACTTCAAGCGAAGATGGCCGGTTCCGATGCCACACACCTACGCAGCGACGCGACCGACGGCGCGAGCCAGGTCTTGTTTGTAGGCGAGGAAGCCGAGGTCCAGCACCTTGCGACGATGAAT
>JACDEQ010000319.1 GCA_013816225.1 Armatimonadota bacterium
CCCTGCAATAAGGCTACAGAGCATGGGCGACGTGCTGTTGAGCCTCGAGATACCTTTCGGCCTCGATCGCGGCCATGCATCCGGTGCCGGCGGCCGTGACTGCCTGGCGGTACACATGGTCCGCGGCATCGCCGCATGCGAAAACGCCTGGTATCTTGGTGCGGGAGCTGAACGGCTCGACGATCAAGTATCCAAGCTCATCCATCTCGAGCATGCCGGTGAAGAGGTCGCTGTTCGGCGTGTGGCCAATCGCGACGAATACGCCGTCGATCGGCATCTCCCAGGTCTTTCCCTCCAGCATGCTTTTGAGCCGGGCTCCAGTCACCTTCTTGAGCGGATCGGTCTCACCGAGGATTTCTTCCACCGTGGCGTTCCAAATGAAATCGATCTTCGGGTTGTCGAAGGCGCGCTTCTGCATGATCTTGCTGGCGCGGAGGTCGCTCCGGCGGTGGACCACGTAGACCTTCGAGGCGTGGCGTGTGAGGAAGTTTGCTTCCTCCATGGCGGTATCCCCTCCGCCAACCACGATGACCTCCTTGCCGCGGAAGAAGAAGCCGTCGCAGGTTGCGCAGGCGCTGACACCGTAGCCACTGAAAGTGATTTCGCTTGGCAGGCCGATCCATTTGGCTTCGGCGCCGGTAGCGATGATCACGGTTCGGGCCGAATACTCTTGCTCTCCCACCCAGACCTTATGAGTTTCGCCCGAGAAGTCGACCTTGGTCACGTGCTGCTCGATCACCGTTGTTCCGAATCGTTCTGCCTGAGCTCGAAAGAGGCCCATGAGCTCGGGGCCCATGATGCCGTCTGGGAAGCCGGGATAGTTCTCGACATCCGTCGTGATCATCAACTGGCCACCGGCAATTGCGCCGGTGAAAAGAGTCGGGTCGAGGTTGGCGCGAGCCGCGTAGAGGGCGGCGGTGTATCCGGCCGGACCAGAGCCGACAATAATGACGTCTTGAATCTGATTCACTTTCTTAATTATGGGACATCGTGGGCATTTGGCTGCAGAGCCTGTGAAAGATATGTGATTTCGTCCAAAACCCGCCTTAACACTGGTCGGGCGGAGAGGCTTTTTCGGCCTGGCGCGCATATTATATAGTGAAGAGGTTTCTGTTGACCCGGGGGGCGCTCTCATAGTGGAGCGGAACCGTGTGGGCCGCGGTTCTTCGTGCAAACGGTCGAACCAAGCCGCGCGAGCTATTCAACGCAAGTTGAATCCTTACTTTTCTGCGAACCCGTCGCTTCGGCACCGGGAGGTGACAGGCAAGGACCGGGATGGAGGCCTCTTCTTTGCCTTAGTGCCGAATCGGCATTTCCACAATTTCGCCGTGCACTTCGCCTTCGGCTGCGCTAATGATGATTTGGCCGCCGGGCATTGCGGCCTCGGCCTTGATCATGGCCGCAGCCACGGGGCCAAACTCGGGCGACACGCCTGCGCTCGTTATGAGCCCGACCTGACCGACCGCGTCCGCCGTTGCGACGGGCGATTCGGCAACTATCCCAACCCAGCGCCGATTCGCATGGCCTCGGGACCGGATTCGCTCGACGATTTCCTGGCCCGTATAGCAGCCTTTTTCGAAGCTGATTCGAGAATCGATAAACCTCGAGCCCATCTCCATCGCGAGGGTGCGTTCGTTCATGTCTTTGCCATAAATCGGAATGCCGCTTTCGATGCGAGCGACGTCCCAGGTTTCCTCACCGGCTTCGTGTATGCCTTCGAGCAGGGAGGCTACGCTCTCCTTCTTGTCGAGCGGGAAGACAATGTCCCATCCGCCCGAACCGGTGCGGTCGCTCCTAAGCAAACTTATTTCCGATCCGCCGAGGTCGACATGGCTTGCGCTCAGGCGGGGCAGGTCGATGCGGTCTCCCAGAATCTCCGTGGTATCGGGGCCCTGACCACTGATGAGGCCAAAGTCATCCGTCAGGTCCTCGATTAGCACATCTTCCAGGATGAGCATTCGCTCAAGGCGAATCACGGTGGCCTCACGCGCCACATCCGAAAACGTGATTAAGAACTCCTCCTCCAACGCCCAAACGTCGCAATCTGCGACAATCTGGCCGGTGGGTGAAAGTAGGCATAACTTGGCGAAGCCGCCAACGAATAGGTTCCTGAGGTCGCTTGTTACCTGGCCTTGGAGCCAGCCTTTGCGGTCGGCGCCGGTGAGACGCAATTTAGCAAGATGCCCGAAATCGAACCAGCAGCACGTTTCGCGCAACCTTTTGTACTCATCGACGATCCGCTTGTCCTTAAGTTTTGTTGATGCCATGATCCCCTCCACCGGCACATTTGTATACGGATTTTATCCCCTGGAGGTGCCAGGTTGTCCGTTTGCTTCTTAGCATTGGGCGCAGGCCTACTTGTGGGGGGCGGAATTGCCGACTTCGAGCTTCGCCGTTTCGAAAGGCTTGGTGCGGCAGATCTCGCTTCGCGTTTGCACGGGGAAGGCAAGCAAGTGAACGTAGATGCAGAGGTAGACGGGATCGTGGGCGCGCTCGCCGGCAGGCTCTCCTATGCGACGCTGACCGCCAGCAAGTTTACGGTCGACGGCATGCCCGTTTTCCTCGAAGCGGGAACGCAGCGTGGCTCTATCGGCACGCTGAAGCTAAGATTCACGGACTTCTCGATCCGAGGTTTGAGAGTAGAGAGCCTGGAGGCAGATATTCCGGGTTGTCGCTTCGACCTTGGGTCCGCCCAGCGAAAGCGCAAGATCAAGTTGACGCGGTCGGGCGTGGGCACGGCAACAGCGCGCATCACCGAAACGGCCCTGGCCGACTACATCCGGCTCAAGTATCCAGCGGTCAAGGAGGTAACAGTCGAACTGAAGAAGCACAGGGCTTTTGTGACGGGGCGTGCCGAGCTCCTGCTGCTCAAGACCGATTTCTTCGTCATAGCGAGCCTGGTTCCGCAAGCAGGGACGCAGCTTTGGCTGGAGGACGCCATCGTGTTCTTGAACGACGAGCGAGTGCGAGACGGTTCCGAGCGAAGGCTCCTCGACACACTAAACCCTGTCGTCGATGCTAACCGGGACCTGGGGCTTCGATCCGCCCTGGTGGTC
>JACDEQ010000002.1:0-19878 GCA_013816225.1 Armatimonadota bacterium
ATCATCAGGTGTCCTGCTGCGCCGAGCCAAGGCTGGGTGCCCACGGCCGGCGCGAGTGCCAAACCCGCCGCTAGGGGCAACGTACTTCTTCATGTTCTATTCCTCGCCGCCATTCTCTTTGTCCACCGCGAACCCGCCACTGAGCTCAGGCTTGCCGTGCGGTCTGCCGATCCCAAGCTTCCTCAGGATCATGTGAATCAACAGGATGTGCGCCAGGACGACGACAACGATGACGACCGCAGACTCGAGCACTACTTCACCTCCATGGTGAAGCCAAGCGTCTTGATCTCTCCACCTCGCTTGAACTGCGAGTAGGCGATGTAACGGCCCGGCTTCGGGAAACGGGCGGTAAACCGAACCTCGCCCTTCTTCATGAGAGACTGACTTTCTTCATCATCTTTGGGGTGGCTGTGAACCACGGTCTGACCGTCCTCGTGGATGATCATCAGGTGTCCTGCTGCGCCGAGCCAAGGCTGGGTGTCCACTACCGGCTTGCCCGTTTTGGCGTCGGTGAGCTTGACGCGTATCTCGGTCATCTTGCTGACCGGGATCGGCGACTCAGCCGGCTCGATCATGCCGGTGAAGCCTTCGAAGGTGAAGGGGCCCATGTTCGGCGCGAACATCGGCTTCCCCTTGGGCGGGTCGCCCATCACGTCGACCTTGTTTATCAAGATGCGGCTGCCTTTGCCCGTGGGAGCGACGTCTCCGTAGACCCACCATTGGCCGCCGGCCGGGAACGTGGCGCGGTACGTCCAGGTTCCGTCCGGCGCCATTTCGGGGTGCTCATGCATGAACTGCGTCAAGTCCTTGCTGGCGATAAGCAGGTGGAATTTCTGCTCGTGCGCGACGTCGAATCGAGTCACTGGTCTGCCCGTCTTCGTGTCGACGACCTGCAGTCTCAGATCCACCGGCTTGCCGGTCACTACATGGTCCGGCCATTGGATGACCTTGAGTTCATAGGGCTGCTTCTTGGTCCCGCCGGCTGGGCGCTCGTCGCCGGCATTTATCTTGAAGGCAGCCTTGATCGGTTCGCCGCCCTTCGGTGTGATGGCGAGCTCGATCAGATACTCACCGCCGTGTGGGAAGAAGAGCTCGAGCCCTTGAACACCGGCGCGGCCTTCCTTATGGGTGTTGGGCTTCTGCTCCGGCATGCCGGGCATGCTTGGCATCGTGACGACAGCCTTCACGTCGAAGTCCACGCCCTTCATGCCGCCGAATTCAACGTCCTTCTGCGTCGAGTCGAAGACGCCGAACTCGATGTCGATCTCTTCGCCCGCAAAGACGCCCTCCTCCGGAGGCCACAATTCGATGGCGTACTTGCCTGCCGTCACCGGCTCGATCTCGGCCGGCTGCTGCAGGGGTTTGTCATTGGTTCCCGCTTCGAGCGAAGCGAACTTCGCCGGGTTCTTGTCGAAAGCCGGCTTGCAGGCGCCACAGCAGAAGTAATAGCGTTTGCCCTTGTAGTCGGAGAAACCCGAAGCTTTCTTTTCGGAGGCGATTACAGTCTTCATTACGGGGCAAACGAGCTTGCCTCCAGCGTTCCGGTGCGGCACAGGTTTCTCGTCCTGCGCGGTCGGCCTTTCAGCGGTGGCGATTTGCCACCCTGCAAAGGCGAGAGCCGTCCCGGCGACGGCAATTAGTGTGATTTTATTCATGATTTCCTTTTCGTTTTGTGGTCGCTGCCCATGTATTTTTCGGGCCCGTCGCATTTACACTTCTTCACAAGTTAGAATCCAGTCGAGTATCCGAGTATCAGCCTTAAAGGTATCGAATTAGAGCCGCGTCCGGTGACGATTTCGGATTGTAGGCCGATGTCTAAAACCGATCTCGGCGTCATCTGTCTGCGCACGCCGATGCCGGCCGAAAGGATCGAGCCGTCGCCCCTTCGCTGGGCCTGCCGCAAGGCAATCTCGGCAAGGCCGGTCGTGTCGAAATGCCTGGGATACCCGATAGGCTTGGTGTAGCCCAGCACCGCCCCCAACAGAGCCTTGTTCGCGCCTTCCCGTGCGCGGGGCAGGAAGTCCACGTCGGCGTTGACGTGGAAGCGGTCATATTGCCCGGCGGCTTTGGTCATGATTCCGCGTAAGCGGTAAGAGGCGGTGTCGCCGCGCTCAGTCGGCAGCTGCACTTCGGCCTTGAGGGCCATGGCGGGGCCGCTGCGGGTTTCACGGCGAAAGCTGTGGAGAACACTGAGATCGAGCGGGCTGATACCGTTTCCCGCCCCCTGCCCGGCGCGGGCCGCGAGGCGGGCTTCGAACTGCGTGTCCATCATCCCGCCCCAGATGAGCGTGACCGGAAATTCGAATCCCGGGCTGCCATTTCTGAAAAAGCTACCGGCAAACCCGACTTCGACCGCCTTGCCAAGGTAGGCGATAGCTTCGGCGTCATCGAAGCTGAGCGGCCGACCCGAGTCGATATTATCATGGTCGGTTTGGGCTGCAGCCGACACGCTGAGTACCAGCGCCGACAACGAAGCGAACAGGATGCGTCTCAATTTCTGCCTCCTGAGCAGCAACTGGGCTTCTCCGCGGCCGAGATCGCCATGGCGCCCGAGGCCTGCCCGCCGGCCCCGCCATCACCGCCTTGCTTGTAGGGGTTGTCTACCGGTCCCTGCTTCTTCTCGTATGTGTCCGGCTCGTCCCCACCGAGCCGGCTCCACTCGGCGAGCGTTAGCGGTTTCGCGTTCTGCAGATCCTCGTCGTCTTCCTGCGCTTTCACGTATGCATCGAAAGCTGCCACGCTAGTAAAGGCGCGCGACCAAGACGAGCAGCCGGCGTGCCCCGCAGGCACCTCCAGGAACACCACGTCTTTTATGTTCGACTTCAGGTTCCCTTCTTCGTTCGAAATGAGAATCAGTGGGCGCAGCGGGTCCTCGGTGTTGGCGCGTATGATGGCTTCCCCCGCGACCTGGGCAGCCATGTCACGCGCGCAGAGGACGCAGCGAACATTCATCGTCCAGCCTTCAGCGCTTACCGTGGCGCCCGCACCGGACTTAGGATCGAAGTCGATCGGCATCGAGCAATGCGCGCAACTGGACATGTCCATCCAGCCCATGCCGGGCATATACATAAGCTGCGGCGTGGACATCTTCATCATGCCCAGTCCTGGCTGCCCTTCCATGAACCGATGATCGTGAAGATAGTCGCCGGGCTTGAAGTCGCCGGGCTTTTCTCCCTTGTGGGGGTCATCCACTACGATCCAAATGGCACGCTTGATCTGCTCATCCTTTTGCCGCGGGCTCATCCAGTCGCTGACCAGGATGTCGTTGACCATGTCATGCAGCATGTGGAGGTTGTCGAACGCGTTGGCGAGCTGCGGGAACCGGCGTGCGAACTCCGGCGAAGTCTCTGAAAACATTGGCATGAAGTCGCGATCCGTGCGGTAGAGCTCTACCTCATGGTAGCGCTTGCCAAGAACCTCATATTGCGTTCGCATGTCCGCAAGCGAGCGGCTCTTCCACAGCATGTCGTAAACTGCGCCTTGCAGCCAGTGGTAACCCCAGAAGAGGCCGTTCACTTTGGGATACTTTCGGCGGAACGCACCGCTGTATGCTTGACTATCCAGATAGTCCATATTGAGCGGCAAGCCGGTGACCGTGAAAGGCGCCTTCTCTTTGTAATAACGCCAGATCGCTTGGATCTCAAGGTCCTTCTGCTCCTGAGTGAGGTCCATGCTGGCGAGCACGTCGATCGTCTGGGCGTGCAGCACGTGGGTCCAATCGAACACCTTCTCGAGGGCGCCATAGTGGCGCGCGAACGACGGCGATAAGAACTTTTCGCCGGGCATGAGCTTCGGCGGGTGGTTGAGTACCCAATTGATTTGACCGAAGGTGCGGGTGTCCAGCGTGGCCGCCTTGCCGGTCACCAGGTCCTCATACGCCATAGAGTGTCCGACGGCCACGGCATTGAAGTCCCTCGCCATCGGATCGACATTGTAAATGTCGAAGTTATACGACCCGCGCTTGTAGAAAACCTCGCTATACCGGGGGCTCTTCATCCAACCGGGCAGTCTGTCAGGAAGCGGCAGAAGCGCGGCCGGTCCCTTCGGGGCTTCGATCTTCGCCGGCATGGTGTGTTGGCCCATGTCTTCCTGTGCGACGATGGCGACCGGCGCAGCCAACGCTGCGCCGATCCCGATCGCCATTTTCCATTTGCTGTTCATGGTGATCCCTCCTCCTGTGACCGTGAGCTTCGATTGCATCGCTACTTCGAAATCTCGATCATCTGCGCGAGAGTAAGAAACTTGGCTTCCTTAAAGCCCTTGTTTTTGGCATAGGCTGCCGCGGTCTTCTCGTCGGCGACTGCCCGGTACAGCTCTTGACATTCCTTGTGGTTGCCCTTTTGGTAGACGAACACAACCGTCGATGGGTCGGCGCTCCATTGTCCGCCTTTCCGAGTGATCGTGACCTTCTTGCTTTTGACATTGGTCGGAGCGACGATGGTCAAGTCGCCCTTGAACTTGGTCTTGGACTGGGCGAAGGCGCACATCACGCACCTATATTCGATGCGCTTGTTGCCGACGCGTAGCAGCACCTCGTTGTCCTGCTCCTTGGTGTCTTGCGTCACGGCCAATTTGCAGTACGGGCACTTGGTTTCGTGAGCCATGGCTGGCGTCATCGTGCCGGTGAGCACGGCCGCCAGGCCGATAGCGCCGGCAATGGTTCTGATTTTCTTGATGAAGTTCATTTTTGTTGTTCCTTTTGCTTTGTCGATGGCGGAGTTCCGCCGCAGGAAGTCGTGGCCTTCTAAAGGAGCGAACCAAGGAGAGTGTGCTTCGCAGGGCTGGTAGCTTTCTGATAAAGCGACGACCTTCCCCGCGGAGACGCTTATGCTGAGGAAGGCTCAAAGCACGAAACGCGCTCCCGGGCTGTTAGGTAGGCCTCGTTCGTCTCTTAGCGAGACGTAAGACGCTACCTACGCCACGGGGGGCGCGCGGCCAAAATCCGGATGCCAGGCCACACCGGGCGGCGAGCTGTCCGAATGGAAAATGATGCTCCGCTCGCGGCCCATCAAGGGGGCGGAAGGAAGATCGATCGCCACGGGCAAAGCTAAGAAAGTCGGGGTGGTGGGGACCGCCGGAGATGGGTCGCTGAGGGCGGCCGGGTTGGCCGGCTTCATTTCGCAGCAGCAGCCCGACGGCTCACATTTCCGGCTGTCATCGCAGCAATCCTTGCCGGCCTTTGAATGATTCAGGTCAGCCTTAGATGCCTGATGGCAAGAGGGCTTCGGCTCTGGGCTGCCGGCTCCCTGCTTGGCTTGCCGCTGAAGGCACTGCGGCATGGCGCCGGAAGGGCACACAATCGATGACAGAGCGTTTCCCGTCGTTCCCAGCACAACCGAGAACGCCAAGAGCAGTCTGCTTACTATCGAGACCCGACTAATGCGTCGCACTTGCTTCTTATAACGCGGTCCCCTCCAGCGGCGTTCCCGAGTATCGAAAATTGAAGCCGCAGCATCGCGGCAAGTTGGGAGGCTTGCTGCGGGCCCTTGGCGCGCCAGCGGTGAAACTCCAGGTGGGGAGGGGAATGTGGTGTATCTAACTCCGCCTGGCGCAGCCGTGCAAGCCGCGAGCGGGTTAATGTCCACCCTCGACCCGACGAGCGTGTGGCCAGAATGAAAACTGAAAGAGCGTTACCTAACGTGCCACGCGGGCATCGATAAGCGGCTAAAAGCCATGCTCGGTCTCGAGGTTGATTTTGTACAGCTGCGAAGGGACCCACGCGCCGTAATAGCCGTTGCCGCCGGCCCAATCGCCGCACCGTGGCTGACGACCCCGTCCTTTAGCCAGTACTTGATCCAGGGGGAAGTCTGCGTCGCGGGGTCGGGCCTTCGAGTACGCGGCCTGTGCCGAAGCGAACCTGGCGTTCCATCGGCCAAGCGCCCGTCTGCGCCAATCCGGCGGTACAAATCGCAACCAACAATATGGAGAATAATGTTCGGTTCATTGTGTTCCCTCGATGGTATGGTAGCACGGCTTCGAAAGACGATGTTTGCTGATGTTTGAAGCAAATTCCTGTTCTCCATCGCAACCGTTCATAGCATCCTCGAAAGGAGCAATTTGCCGCCAAAGGCTGGTCTTTCGGGTTTGTGAACGCGGAGCGTCGGACTGACGGGCCCGCAATGGTGTCCCCTCCTTGCGAGCCGCGCGATGCCCTTCCTTGGGGTTGTCGCAGGTATTAGGGTGTGTTCGGCAGGTTCTTCTTCGATCTCTCGTATGTTGTGGTCGCTTTCCCGTTCAGGCCGCCATCGGTTCGATTACGGTAATGACGGTCTCCCCTCTCTTTTCCAGTGGTAGAAAAAGAAGTAAGAATGCCAACTGCACATGATGTGTACCGACAGCGTCTCGAAACTAGGCGTAACGCGCCCCCAAAGAAGTTCTCTGGTATCAAATATGGTATCAAACAAAGACAAGAACAAAGCCCGAATCTAGTAATTCAGGTTCAAAAAATGGAGCCGGAGACAGGATTCGAACCCGCGACCCGCTGTTTACAAAACAGCCGCTCTACCCCTGAGCTACTCCGGCTGGCCGGGAGTCATTTTAGCCGCTTTTGAACCGGCGATGGAGACCTCGTCCGGGCGGATGAAGGTGAATTGGTAGATCAACTGCTCCAGCGAGTCGCACGGCCAGCTGCAGAAGTCTGCCACCGAGCCAACCTCGAGAGACCCCGCGTCCATCCTGATAGCGCGCGCAGCGTTGGTAGTCGCCGCGGCGAGCGCCTCCGCCGGCGATAGCCCCATCTTGGCAACCGCAAGGCCCATCACGAATGCCATCGACGACACCATGCTCGAGCCGGGGTTGAAATCTGTGCCGAGCGCAACAATGCAGCCTTCGTCCACCATTTTTCGCCCGTCAGCATATGCCTTGCCGAGATAGAGGGCGGTACCGGGCATCGTCACGGCAACGGTGTCGGATTCAGCCAATGCTCGGAGCTCGGCGGGGCCGCTCGCCAGCAGATGATCGCAGCTAACCGCACCGAGCGAGCAGGCCATTTGCGTCCCGCCCAAGGCCGCAAACTCGTCGGAATGGATTTTCGGCGCGAGCCCATGGCGGAGCCCCGCCTGTAGAATCTCCTCAGATTCGGCGACCGTGAAGGCGCCCTCCTCGCAAAACACGTCGTTGAAGGAGCAGGCGGCGGGGTGTGCGGCCGCCATGGGGATCAGCTCTCCCGTCAATAAGCGCAAGAAGTCGCTGCGAGACAACTCCGGCGGCAGCGCATGCCCCCCCATGAACGTCAACGCGATCCTCTGGCTCAGCCGGGTTCGCGCGAGGGCGATGGCGTCGAGCTCCTTTCTGCACCCATCCAACGCTGGGCCGTAGCTGGCTTTGATTTCGAGGCAGGTTGTGCCGCTTGCAAGCATCGTTTCTGCCCTTGAAACGATGCCGTCGGCAAGCTCTTCCACGGAGGCAGAACGGGTCGCTCGCATGGTCGAAAGGATGCCACCTCCGGCTGCCGCGATCTCTTGGTAGGTTTCGCGTCGGCAACGTCGCAAGAACTCGTCCGACCGGTCTCCGCCCCAAACGATGTGCGTGTGGCAATCCACGAGTCCGGGGGTGACGAGGCGCCCGCTGCGCCGCGGCCAATCCGGGTACGCGGAAATGATCTCTTCGGATCGGCCGACCGCCAGCACGCGGCCGGTGGAAATCGCCAGTCCGCCATCAGCAATGCGCCCCGTCTCGGACATCGCAACGCCCCGCCTTGCACCGCCCCGGACTGTGTGCAGTTCCGCGATCGGCGCGACGACGAAATCAGGGCTTTCGGGCATCGAGGGGGTGCCTTACGAGAATCACCTCGGGGGTTAGTTTTTCCAGGAGTTCTTCTGCGGTCTTGCCGGGCTCACCGTTGCGGACATCGACATCGGGCAGTGAGACTATCGTCGTGCGCTCCTCGATCTGCGAGCAAGCTTTCTCCACGGCCCCCGCGAGAGTCCTCGTGCGCTCGATCATCAGGTCCACCGGGATGCCCTTCGCCTTAAGCGTGGCCCTTGCTTGCTGGAGCGCTTGATTCGCGAGAGCCTCCTTTTCGGGCATGGGGGTGGATTGTGGCAGGGCTTGAGGAACGACGAGGGGAAACATCGCGGTCACCCGCAGATGACGAAGCTGAGCAAGCGCGCCGGCGATAACCGTCGCATAGGAATCGGCCGGCCCACCACAAAGGGCGAGGATGAGAATGCCGGTCGAATGAGCTTTCGTGCCGGGCCTGCTAATACTCTCGGAAAGTTCGAGCGAGTTACGCGCTTCGTCCACGGAATTGGCTATCGCCAGCCGCGAGCGAACCTCCGGAACGTGCGAAAGCGCCTCGCGAACAACCGGCGGGAGGTTCGCGACGATAATGCGGGCCTTCTTCTGCTCGACGTGGACCATCATGTCGTAAAACGTGTCTGCTCCGGCTTGATTGCACGCCGTAATCCCGCCGCAGTCGACGACGACTCCATGCGGATGCCGCTTGAGGATAAGCCCGGCGGCGGTTCGAATTGTCTGCCACTGGTTGGAGGTCAGCTCGCCCGACAGCTTAATAATGTCATCAATGGATTCAACAATCATTCGAGGAAGTACCTAACATTTGTAATCACTACATTCTTGCGCGACGCAAGGGCCATTTTGATCGGTGTTGCAGCATTGTTGTGCAGGATGGTCTGCCACCAGTGCTTGGCAACGGCTTGGGGAACTATGATTGTTAGAATGTGGTTCGGCTCTTCCGACACGGCCTGGTCGATGTATTCGAGCAGGGGCTCGACCAAGGACCGGTACGGCGATTCCAGGATGACCAGTGGCAGATGGCCTCCGAATTTGTCCCACTGGGCCTTCATGTTTTCGACCGTCGAAGGATCGTCCGTGATATGAATCGCTCGGCAGTCGGCGCTGATGTTCTGCGCGTAGGCGATTGCGTGCAGTATGCCACGATGAATTCGAGGTGGAACGAGCAGCAGGACCGTGCCCGAAATGGGCTTGACGTGCTCATCCGGGCCGACGTTGAGCCGCTCGGCAAGGTAGTCGTAATGCTTGCGTACTTGGTAGAAGAATGTCAGCAAGATCGCTACGGCGATCACGACAAGCCACGCACCGCCGCTGAACTTCGTCACCAAGATGATCAGCATGACGACGCCCGTCGTAAGAGTTCCGATGACGCTTGCGATTACTCCCCACGACGGCGCCTTTAATTTGACCTGGCGCACCACCATGCCGGCTTGGCTCAAGGTGAACGAAGTAAACACGCCTACCGCGTAGAGTGGGATCAGCTTGTGGGTGTCTCCGTGGAACGCGAAGATGAGCAAACAAGCGGCGATCGCGAGCAGCATGATGCCGTTTTGAAAGACGAGGCGGTCGCCGAGATTCGACAATTGCCTTGGGAGGTAACCGTCCTTGGCCATGAAACTGGAGAGCCTAGGGAAATCCGCGAAAGCCGTGTTGGCTGCCAACACAAGGATGACCATGGTTGCGATTTGCATCGCATAAAACATCGGGCCGATGCCGAAAACTTTCTCAGCCATTTGCGCGAGTACCGTCTTGTATTCCGGCGTTCCCACGTGCAGCGGTGTCACGCCGAGCTGCAGCGAAAGCCAACTGGCCCCCACAAAGAGGACCGCGATGATCACGCCTAATGTAATTAAGGTAAAGCTAGCGTTCTTCGCCTCCGGTGCCTTGAACGCACCTGCGCCGTCGGCAATGGCTTCAATGCCCGTCAACGCCGTACATCCCGCGGAGAAGGCTCTTAGTACAATCCAAAGGCCGAACACCTCGAATGCTCCACTCGCAGGAGGATGAACCGCTGACGTCGGCGTGACCTCGCTGCCAATCGCCTTGAAGATTCCCCCGACGATCAGCGCGAGGATGAGGACGATGAAGGTGTATGTCGGTATGGCGAAAACGAGTCCGCTCTCGCGTGTGCCCCGCAAGTTGATCCAAGCCACGAGCAGAGTTGCTGCAATCCCCAAATGAACTATATACGGAGTGGCCTGCGGGAATGCCGAAACGATGGCCAGGACGCCGCTGCTCACGCTGACTGCAACCGTAAGAACGTAATCGATGAGAAGGGCGGCGCCCGCAACGCGGCCGGCCTTCGATCCCAAATTGTCGCTGCTAACTCGATACCCGCCACCTCCCTGCGGGTACGCGTATATCGTGCGCACGTAGCTGAAAATAACGATGCCGACGAGAATGGCGATCGCGATCGAGATGTTCGTGACCATGCCCGTCGCCATCGATCCGGCGAGTACGAGTACTAACAGAATCTCCTCGGTGGCGTATGCCATCGAGGAGATCGCGTCGCTTGCGAAAACGGGCAGGCCGTAGAAGCGTGATAGCCGTTCATGGTGGGCCCGCGATGTTGCTATGGGCGCACCGAAGATGAGCCGCTTTAGCGAACTCAGGAGCGACCGACGGACTTCAACTTCTTGATCCAACGCGCGAGAGCTTACCTTCCAAGATATCGGTGACTTGCCCATCGCTTGCAACTCGCAACCACATTTCCGGTTCCGGCAGCCCGAGCAGCCTGCGCGGATTCTCGGAGCAGGCCATGATCGCGGTTTCGGGTCCGAAGTCCTGCCATAGGTTGGTGAACACATCGACAAGCGTCGAAGCGCTGCCCGCAAGCGTGCCCTCGGCGAGGCGAGCGCAACCGTCGATCCTTTCGGCATCAAGCCCCCACATGCGCACTTTGGCGCCATCGGGCATGCCGCTCAGCATAGTGCCGTCGCTAATTCCGATCACCTCGAACGGCCCACGACATCGCAAAAGCAGTTCGGCGGCCTCTTTTGCGACGTGGGCGCGGTCGTAAATGAGCTCGCAATTCGCCCTGCGAGTTAAGCCGTAGCCCACCGCCCCTGGGTCCCTGTGCGAAAACGGACGCATGGCGTTATAGAAATGGGTCAGGTTCGTTACGCCGTTGGCGAACCCCTCCGCCATCTGGCCAAACGTCGCATCGCTGTGTCCGGCACTTACGACGATGCCTCGCTTCACGAGCTCGCGGACGAGATGCAAGGCTCCGAGGATCTCGGGCGCCAGCGTCACGATCTTCAAGAGCGATAGACGCTCACCCATTTGTTGCTCGAGCAAATCGAAGGCGGGCGCGGAAATATGCTGTTCGGACTGGGCGCCGGGCCTCTTGGGGTTGATGAACGGCCCCTCCAAGTGAACGCCGGCAAACCCCGGGAATCCGGCGCCGATCGCTTCCAGTGCCTTGCGAATATCCTCCCACGAGGCGGTGACCGTCGTGGGGCAGAACCACTCGACTCCTCTTGCCCTCAGCGCAGTTCCGATCTTGCGCGCCTCTCCACGCATCACGTCGAAGCCGTCGACGCCGTGGCAATGGACATCGACAAGGCCAGGAACCAATACATCCCCTTCACCGGTCCACGAGGAAGCGCGCTGTTCGAAGTCGACGAGTAGTCGCTTCAAACTTTCACATACCCGCCACCGGACTTCGCCACGAGTCCCTCTATTTCGAGGCCGGTCAGTTCCGCAAGAATCACGCCCGCAGGCTGATCGAGTTTTTCACTCAGGTTGTCGGCGAGTTCGGGCTCGGCAGAGAGCTTGTCCAAGATGAGCCTTTGGTTAGGTGAAAGCCGCGCAGCTTTCTTCGGTTCGGCCCGGCGTTCCACTCCGAGCGCCTCGAAGACCTGGTCCACAGAGTAGAGAAGCGTCGCGCCGTCGTTGATTAGCCTAAATCCGCCGAGATATGCCGCGTTGTCCATTTGCGCAGGGGTCACAAATACATGCCTGCCTTCCTCGCCTGCCAAGTTGGCGGTCAAAAGCGCACCGCTCTTCTCCGGGGCCTCGACCACGATCACGGCGCGGGTGAAGCCGGCGATCAGGTAGTTGCGGTTGGGAAACCGGTACCAATCGGGTTTTGTGCCGAGCGCAAACTGGCTGACTACTGCGCCGCTCCTCGCGATCAGGTTCAACAGGCCACGGTGCGACGCCGGGTACGGTATGTCGAGCCCGGACCCCATGACGGCAATCGTCCGTCCGCCAGCCTCGAGCGCGCCCCTGTGTGCTTCGGCGTCGATTCCGAAAGCCGCCCCGCTGACAATTGTGATGCCGCTCTTGGCCAGCTGTGAAGCGAGCTTTCGCGCAATCGACCGGCCATAACCGGACGCCTTCCTCGTCCCTACGATCGCAACGGCGAGCGTGTCGGAGGGCAATAGCTCACCCGCGACCATTAGCGCGACCGGCGGGTTCTGTGACGCACGAATGTTTTCAGGGAACGCGGCTTCCTCGATCGAAATTGGCTTGAGCAAACTCGCTTGGTGCTGGCTAAGAGGCTTTTGCTCGGTTAGCTTCTTCCTATCAGAGCCCGAGAGGACCGGCGACGCCAAAAGGTCATCGGCTGTAATGCAAGAAGGCCCGAGGCGATCCAATAGCTCTCGGGACTTCTCTGCGGACAGGTCTAGGCTAAGCAGAGCCTGCCAAAAGTCCGGTTTGCGCATCTAGCGTCAGTTGCCGCCACCTCGGCCACCACCACCTCGAGCAGGCCCGACACCGCCCCCGCTCGTTGGAGGCGCGGGCGGCTTGTCGAACACGGTGTTATCGATCGTCACCGTGAACGTCTTCTCGGTCACGTTGCCCGCCCAGTCGCTTGCAGTCACCACGATGGTCTTTCGGCCGTCGTTCAGCGGGGCGTTCGCGCCAGGCTCGGTGCTGCCCGGGTGGCGGATTCGCGCGAACAGATAGCCGCTGCCCTGCTTGAAGTCGTGCTTCATCTCTCCGCCGTTCATCGTTATATGAATGCTCTTAGACATGATCCCGGTCTGCGGGTCGTCGAGCTTGAAATAGAAGTCGGTGTCCGGCTGTCCCCAAAGGGTCGCACCCATTGGCGGGTTCAGCATTTTGATCGTCGGGCCGATTTCGTCCACTCCGAAGGCTCCGCCCCATGCGAAAAGGCTGCCGTCATCGGCGAGCCCGTAGACGGACTTATCGGAGAGCGCCAGTGGGCCGAGAATCGAAACATAATCGATAGTCTCGCCGGTTTTGCCGTCGGCGACGGTCGTCTTTCGCGCCGCACCGACGATCGCAGACATCGTGTATTCCCAAATCACCTTGTTGTCCTTGCGGCTGGGATCGATCAAGACGAGCGAACCACCGCGCATGCGGACGAAGATGCCGTTGCCTGCCGCCTGCGGGCTTCCCGCGATATAGCCATTCAGCTTCACCGGCTCCTTGCTCACATTGCGCCCTGTCAGGTCGAACGTATAGACGTTACCGTCCTCCGTCGCGACCGCTCCACCCTTTTCCGAAACTGCTGCGCCCGCAGCGAGACGAGCGGGGAACCTCGCGACCCAACCTGTGCGACCGGTCAATGGATTGATCTGCGCCACCTGCGAGCCCGAGATCACATAAACGGATTGGCCGAAAGAAACCGGCCCACCGTCGATGTTGGCGCTTTGCACCGAGACCTGCCAGTCCGGCTTTGACCTGGCCACGTTCAGGCCTGTGAGCTTGCCGCTCGAAGTGAAGTAGATAAGCCGCCCGCCCACGTAAAGCGGGTCGCCCACCGCGTTACCTTCGATCTGGTAGTCGGCGCTCCAGGTCTTTGCGCCGTTGGCAGGGTCGAGCGCTACGACTCGGTCGTCGCCAGTAAAAACGTACAACGCATTGTCGCCGGCCACCACGTTGCGCGCGTTCGTAGTGCCCAAATTGAACGACCACAAAGTAGCGCCGGTGCCCTTATTGATGGCGTATACGAAGTGGTTGGTGTTGCCGGCGATTACGGCGTCGCCAACCACGGCCGGGGACGTGCTGAAGTCGCCGCTCGCTTCTTCACCTGCTGGGAACATCCATTTGGGGTTCCCGGTCATCGCGTCGAGGCCGTATACGCGCCTTCCCACTGCGACGAACACCGAGCCGTCGCTCAAAGCGGGCTGGGTAATGGGCGCGTAACTAGTCTTGGCGAACCAGCGCCAAGAGAGGGGCAGCGGACCGTCGATCGCGAGGGCGCTCGCGACGATTGCGAGGGTTAGGCTCGAGGCAAAAAAATTCTTTGACAACATGGGTTCTCTTCTCCAAGCAGTTCGATTCGAGTATAGCCGTGGTGTTTCGGCTTTGTCAAAGAGTTTAGACGCACCGCACGTGGGCACGGCTACAAGTCTTGCCGGAGTTCCATCCAGGCGAGGTCCCCCGCAAGCTCCTTGAATCCATAGCGAGAATAAAGGCTGGTCGCGTCTTTCGTTGCGAGGATTAATCTTCGCATAGCCGTGAGCTCGGGATGCCCAAGGAGCGCGTCCATGAGGGCTTTGGACAGGCCCCTGCCCCGGTGATCCGGGTCCACGACGACGTCGCAGACCCAGCCGAACGTCGCGTAATCGGTCACCACCCTCGCCAACGCCACTTGCTTGCCATCCAGGAATGCGCCGAAGACGATGCTGTTCTGTAGCGACTTTTCGATGACCTCGCGAGGCCGATTCTTGGCCCAATAAGTCTGGCACAGTAGCTCCTCGACCGCATCCAAGTCGATCCGCGCCGGCTCGCAAGAAATGGCGTACTCGCCGAACAAGATTGTTTCCACTGCCGATTATTGCCGACTACCACTTCTCTGATCAGGACATAGATGACTTATGAGACTTAGTGGTCGCCGGGGTTTACGAGCGCGCCTTTTGGACCTTCGCAACCCACCGCGCCCCGCCGAACGGCCTGTGTCGAAGTCGGATTCGAACATCCAACTGACGGAGCGGCGGCCAATCTCAACACATGAATGGTCGCATTCTCATCGCCCGATTCTACGCCGCGAAGGCATTACTTTAGTCCATCATCGCCGAAACCGCCAGCAAGTAAGCATCCTTCGGATGGTGCTCGGCAAGAGCTTCGAGCCACGGGTTTTGGAAGTGCCTGTGAAGATGGCGGATCGCGCCGGTTTCGTCGTCCTTGTGGTAAAGGGCGACGGATCTGCGCAAGTTTCTGTCGGCTTTCGCCCAGTGGATTAGAGCTTGGTCTCGTCCGATCGAATCCAGCACTAACAGGCGATAGAAGCTCTCCTCGACGCCAAACAATCGCGCCGCGCCAAGGAGGCACCGGCGTCTGGCCACCGAGGTTGTCGTCCGGTTCGCAGTGTTCAGAATCAGATTGACGTCGGCGGTGTCGCCTACTGTCGCCAACGCATAGGCAATTTCCGCAGCCGTCTCGTCGATGTCCTCCGCCAACAACTCCCTCAAAATCGGGCCGCAAGGGGCAAGCTCCATGTCTGCGCAAGCTTCGGCGGCTGCCACGCGCACGGCCGGGTAGGGATCGAGCAAAGCCTTGGCGATAACGGGCTGGCAGAGCGGGTCGCCGATGAGCCGTAATGCCTGGATCGCCGCCCGGCGGAGCTCCGCATCATCTGGGTTTGCCGCCGCTGTGATGAGGGCTTGAAGGGCATCACGAGACCGGAGCTTGCCCAGGGCCTTCGCACTGGCCCGCCGAAGCGACGAAGATGGGTTTTCGAGAAGCGCCACCAAGGGCACGACCGCCTTTCGCTTGCCGATCGAAGCTAGCGCTTCCACCATCTCCTCCTCGACCATCAGCGGATGGTCCTCAATCAGACTAACCAGTGCGTCGACGGCTTCTTCGTGCCCCATTTGGCTCAGTGCTTCTGCCGCCTCGCGCCGAATTCTCGGAGATGGGTCGGTCAAGAGATGGGCAACCTCGGTTTCGGCCATGGCCATGCCGCTCTCTCCAAGATCGCGGATCGCCTGCTCCTTTTGGCCCACGCTGCCAGCGCTGGCGAGCCTGCGCATCGCGAGGACCCCTTTCGGCCGCACCTTGACAACCTGCCGAAGGAATCCGCGTATACTCGTAGGCGTGGCGTCCCGTACGAAAAAAAGCATGCCCACGGCACCGATCCTGAGTATGCCGTTAGCTATGAAGAGCAACTCGTACCGCCTTTCGTCCGGCATTGTGCCCATCGTTCTTTGCATGAACTCTCCGCCCGATATTTGGGCGAGAAAACTGACGCCGGCGATTACCGCTTGTGATAGGCCGATGGCCTGGGCCCGCAATGCGGGAGGCGAATTTGCGAGAATTATGTTGCCTTGTCCAACCGCAACTCCGGTCCAAGAAAACCCCGCGGCGATGTGGCCGACGGAGAGGATCAACAGGTTCCAATTGCCAAGACCGGCGTCGCAAAGCGCCCAGCTGAACGGGCCGATGCACAGCAGAGAACCTGCAATGAAAAGCACCGGTTTATTGCCGTACTTGTCGCTGAAATAACCCCACATCCCCGCAGATAGAAGCGTCGCGGCGGCATGAAAAGCTCCATAGATTTGAAACTGGACGAAGTCGAGCTTCAGCACCTGCCGGCCGTAAGGGAAGAAAAATGGTGCGGCGAGGCTTTGAGCAAAGACGAAAAAGGCGAGAAAGGCCAAGAGCCAAACGAACCGCCGATCGCGCAGGGGCTTACCTAACGAACGCAGGCTTTCTCCCGCCGACAGCTTCTCTCCTTCGGCCTTCTGCGTGTCCGGCATTCGCAAATAGAAGTAGTAGCTTACAATCGCAAATAGGATCGCAACTCCGAAGATCAGCGACAGGCCGAGCGTGAAATCGTCGTTTCGATCCATCCAGTCTAACGCGAGACTCGCAGGAAACCCGATGATCGCGCCCACGACGGTCGCGATCGCGATGCGGCGGGAGAAGTACCATCCGCGGTGAGACTCGGGGACCAGGAAGCTAAGCCATGCGTTGTAGGTGGCTTGCACCAAAAACAAGGCTGCTGCGGAGAAGACAGCTGCTGTAATCAGAATCGCGAGGCGCGGGAAATATACGGGGGCCAAGGGAAGGAACACGATGGGTACCCAAGCGAACCGGTAGAAAAACCCACCGACGGCGCCGAATTTCTTGTATCCTCGAAAAAACTCGCCGATCGCGCTGCCGGGAATCTGAAGAATGCCGATGATCGCCGGGAGGGCGGCGAGAAGAGCCAGAATTCGTGGCGTCGCGCCAAGTTCGAGCGCAAAGGCCTGCTGAAAGTTGCCACCCACCAAGGCTGCAAATGCGGTCGCGAACGCCAAGTCCAAGTTGGCGGTTCGCAGCGCGCGGAGATTGGCTAGGCGGTCGGATTGGGGCACTCGTGCGTTCACGAATGTTACCAGCCAAGCTAGAACTGGTCGGTTAAGAACATGTGAGGTGTACGATCGAAACCGCGGCCCATCAAGTTCAACTCCTTGCGCGGGTCCGTGAGCTCGATACCGAGGTCTTCCGCAAGGCTCAACTGGCCGTACCATTCCGCCGGCTCCACAGAGGGGAGACCTTCATACGCCGGCAGGACTTCCCTGACGCGGCCGAGTTCGTGGCAAATATAACCGCTCATTTGACTGTAAACGGTTTTTAAATTCCACCTCCAGTGGTCCCAGCGGCGATCGTCCCGCCGGAGGCGATACGGCTTCTCCTCGGACCAAGCATCGAAGATCGACCGAACCTGGTCCCGGCTGAGTAACTCCGGCTCCGACCTCGATTTCGCCTTTGGGAGCGGCTGCGAGACAATGGCATCCAAAACGCGAAAACCGCAGCGAACATACAGGTCTTCGTTAGCGGCGAACAGCAAGGCGCGCGGTTCGCCCCTTGATTCACTCTGCCGCAAGACCTCCTGCAAGAGCATTGTCGCAAGATTCTCTCCCTGCCTTTCAGGTTCGGTCGCAACACCCGCGATTCCGATCCCGCGCCCATCGCCGAACAGCGCCGACACCGTTGTGAGCGTGCTCACGATGACTCCGTCTTCGAATACCGCCCACTTGCGGTTCAGGTCGTACATGGGCTCCTTGAAGAAGGCATCGTGGGCCCTTCGAAAGTCGAGCGAGAACACCTTGCACAGCAGACGTAGGAACTCCTCGCACTCGCCCATTTCGATTGTCCGAATCTCGATCATGGATCCGAAGGCCGTTCGGGAAGGGTCCTTGCTACCGTGATTCGCACTTCGACCTCGCTCGCAGAAGATGTAACCCCTGGGGGCAGGCGCAGCTTCGACAGGATCGACCTGTTGGCGTTTACTCCCGTTATATCGATGCTCGTCGTCTCGACGGACAAGAGGTTCGCAAGGGCTTCGGCATGCCCTTCAACCCGGATCTGGTTCGGCGTGATTTCGTAGTCCACGATCGTGTAGCCGAACCCCGGGCTACCGATCCAGCTGGGCTGCACGAGCACATTCTTTGATGGGGGCAACGAAACGGGCTTGACGCGAACGGCCACAGACACGGGGTCTACGGTTACCTCCAGCGGCTTGCCGCTTTCGGTAAGAATCTGCACGGGCGCCTGGGTCGAGGAGCCCGGCTCGATGTTGGTGAGATTCACTTCGACACGTGCCGAGGCCGCCAGCGTTAGGCGGCTCTCAGGCCCGGAAATCTTGACACTCGTGGGCGTGACAGTAATAGGACCCGGCCGGTACAGGTCCCACGCGCCGGTTGCGTTGGGCACCACCTCCAGCTCCCGCTGTTGCCATTCTTCGATGAGTACTTCTACTTGGCGCGGCCTTGGGGTGAGTTCTACACGCGTCTCGCCCGGGCCCGTGTAGAGGGTTCTTACGGGGAAGGTCCAACGACCCGGCTTAGCGTTCGTCAAGTCCACCACAACCGATATGTCGCTCTTGTCTACACGGCCCATGCTCGGCATGAGAACCCTCGCGTCGACATGCACGCGGCTGATTCTCTCCGTTGCCACCAATGTTCCCTTGGGTTCGCGATACGTGACCTGGACGTTTTCAAACGCGATGGAACTCGTTGGCTGCTCGATCCTAAGCACAACCTGCCATCTTCCTGAACCTTCCTTTTGCTTATGCGCGACAGGGCCGACGGCTTGATTTCCGTTCGGAGCAACGAATTGAGCAGATCGCGTAGCTTGGCCGGCGAAAGATCCTCACGTATCCTTCCGTCGAGCGCGACCGAGACGATTCCCCTCTCCTCGGAAACGACGATCGACACCGCATCCGTTCCGTCGGTGGCACCGACGGCCGCGCGGTGGCGCATATGCATGTGCGGCTTGAGCAGGCCGTCGGTGAGAGGCAGCTGGCAAGCCGCCGCGACGACCGAGTTTCCGCGGACCATCACCGCGCCATCGTGCAACGGGCCTGCGCCGTAAAAGATCGAGCCTAATAGGGCCGCGGTTACCTCGGCGTTGAGTTGAACGCCATTTCTTTCTACCTCGGGCATCTTCCTGCTGCGTTCTATCACGATGAGCGCACCTGTCGCGGATGCGCTTAACTCGGCGACAGCCCCGACGATCTCTTCGACCGTTTTGGCGCCCACGTGTTCCTCGCCGCCACCCAGCCGCTCCGGCCAGAAGCCAAGCTTGCCGAATCCCTCGAGGGCGCTCCTAAGCTCTGGAAGCAAGAGGATGACAAGCGCGACGGGGCCGAGAATTAGAGCTCTGTCCAAAATAAAATGAATCGTGCGAAGCCCCAATAGGTCGCTGGCGAACCAAAGGACGAGATAGATGACGATTCCGCCGATGATCCTCCATGCCCGAGAGCCGCGAACCATTAGGAGAAGCCGATAGACGAGGTAAGCCACGACCGCGAGATCGATGATCTGCAGCGCGGTTGGCTTGCCTAAATGAGTAATTTGGTACCAGAAGTCTTCCAAACTCGACGCGTCTTTTCCTAAGGAATTAGTCTATCCGTTCCGAAGGCGTCTGTGCGAGCCATAATGAGGGGTCAGTATGCGGCCAGGGATCAATTATGTCGAAGAGAAGCGAAAACAACGCCCCGTCCGCGCCTACCGCGCCGATTCGCTCGAAGAACCTTCCTAAGATTGTCATTGTCGGCCGGCCAAATGTCGGCAAATCGACTCTTTTCAATCGCTTAATTGGGCGGCGCGTGGCCGTTGTCCAGCATAAGCCAGGAATCACCCGTGATCGTCTGTACCATGAATGCGAGTGGCAAGGCGTCAAATTCGAACTAATTGACACCGGCGGCATCCTGTTCTT
>JACDEQ010000002.1:19888-34213 GCA_013816225.1 Armatimonadota bacterium
CGCTGATCGAGCAAATTCGACTGCAGGCGAACGTCGCCGTCGAAGAGGCCGATGCGGTGGTCTTTATGGCCGACGCAGTAGACGGAGTGACGCCGGCCGACCAGGAGTTAGCCGATGAGCTGCGCGGCGTAAGCAAGCCGATCATCGTTGCGGTGAATAAGGCCGACAATGCGGATCGCGACACTTGGGCGACCGACTTTTACGCGCTCGGCATTGGCGATGTATTTCCGATTAGCGCGCTCCACGGGCGTGGCGTGGCCGATGTTTTGGATAAAGCCGTGGAGGCATTCCCGGAATCCGCGCCTGCCGAAGAAGCGGAAGATCACCGCGTACGAATCGCCATCATCGGCCGCCCCAACGTCGGTAAATCATCACTTCTCAATGCGTTTACCGGTGAAAAGCGGGCAATCGTGAGCGATATCCCCGGCACGACGCGCGACGCGGTGGATACGGAAATCACCTACAAGGGGGACAAAATTATTCTGGTGGACACCGCTGGTCTACGCCGTCGCGGAAAGGTACAAGGAACCGTGGAATACTACATGGCTCTGCGTGCGACAAGAGCCATGGAGAGAGCGCAGCTCGCGCTTGTGGTGGTGGACGGCTACGAAGGCCTAACCGACGGCGACAAGCGAATCGCAAAATCGGCTCATCTAGCTCATAAGGCTTGCGTTTTTGGGGTCAACAAGTGGGACCTGGTCGAGCCGCCTGATGGAAGGCCTCGCCAGCGCTCACTACCCAAGAAAGAGTTTGCCCAAATATTGAGGGACGAGTTTCCCGAGTTATCCTACGCACCGATCGCCTATACGAGCGCAACCCATTCCACTGGCCTCGAAGCCGCGCTCGATACTTGCAACGAGGCCCTCGAAAGCTACAACTTCAGAATTTCGACCGCATCATTGAATACCATTTTGCGCGACGCGGTGTACGAGCGGCCGTACTCCTCAAAAGGCAAGCCGTTTCGCGTTTATTACGCCACACAAACATCGACTGCGCCCCCGTCCTTCTTAATTTTTTGCAACGATCCGAAGCGAGTGCACTTCAGCTATGCCAGGTATCTCGAAAATTCGATCCGAGGAGCCTATCCGATGGAGGGTACGCCGATTTTTTTGAAATTCAAGTCCAGTCACGAGCGCGATCCGCACTAGCCGAGAAGGCTCTTCAAGTCATTCTTGGCCTTGAGTATCTCGGCCCAAGCATCTCCATGTTTTTCCAGCCTGACCGGAACCGTGGCCACGGTGAAGTCTGCAGGGTCCGTCTTCGTCAGCTCCTCCCAGCTAATGGGTGTCGAAACCGTGGCGTTAGGGAGTGCCCGCGGCGAGTAAATGGCCGAGAGGGTCTTTCCGCGAGAATTTTGATTGTAGTCCATAAAGATCTTTCCAGTTCGTTTGGTGACTGCCCATTGCGTCGTGATATCCTCGGGATGCGCACGAAGAACGAAATTGCAAACGGTTGCCGCGGCGGAACGAACCTCGTCGTATGTGAAATGCCTGAGGATCGGCACATAAATATGCAAGCCGGTTTTGCCCGACGTCTTAATGAAGGATTGCAGACTAAGCGAATCGAGGAGTTCCTTCACCCAAAAAGCCGCCTCCCGACCCTTGTCGAATGCCCGCTTATTATATTCCGGCTCAGCACCCTTTGCTTCCTTCCCGGAATAAATATATGGATCGATGTCAAATAAAAGGAAATCCGGATAGTTCAATACGGACTCGTCGATGGCTTCCTCCGAACCCGTGAATTCGATCGACAGCTCGTGGGCATCCGGCTCGGGGTTGGTGCGCGACGTCCATGGATGGAGCTCGATATCAGCAAGCTGGGCCAGCCATAGAAGCGTCTGCAGATTATTACATGCGAGGTACTCCTGGTCATCCTTGTTATGTTCCGAATAGAGTCGAACGATCTCGACGAAGGGCGGGAGCTTATGTTCCCAGTGTTTTTGGTAAAACATACCACCGTCGATTCCGTTCGGATATCTCGACAGCGTCAGCGGACGATCGAGCAGGTGCGGAAGGAGATATTGCGAAACCTTTGCATAGTAAATCAATAGATCGCGCTTGGAGAAACCCCTATGGCCGTCCGCAGCCGGCCACAGCAGCTTGTCGGAATTCGTTATCGGTATCTCGTTGCCGCAACAGAGAATCGAAAAATCATTTTTGCCATTCTTGACTTGTTCGACGACATTTTCGATATCCTCCTGTTTGACGCCGGCAGTGGCGCCAGTGGTCGAAAGAGCATCTGAAATTTGCACAACTTCGGTCTTGTGGACGTCTTCCGGCGAGAGGTCTTCCCGCATGCGTAAAAACACCGGAGCCCTGAGGTGTCCATCCGAGGTCCATTGATTAAACTTCACCTCCGCGATCAGCCTGGGTTCCATCCACGTCGCCGGCGTTTTAAGTGGAGGCTTTGATGTAAACGGGTTCTTATCGGTCTTCATTTCTTCGAAAATGGTCTTGTAGTCGGACAAGGATTTGTCATTGAATCCCGAGCCGACATGCCCAACGTAAATCAGCTTGCCGTCCTCGTCGCGCGTGCCCAGGAGCAGCGCGCCGAACGTTCCAGAGCGACCGCCGAGCCCCTTGCTATAGCCGCCGATTAGGAACTCATCGCTCATTGTCGACTTTATTTTCAGCCAGTTCGCGCTTCGTTTCCCCGCCTCGTATCGGCTGCTTCTCCTTTTAGCCACGACCCCTTCGAGGCCGTTGTCGACGATAGCCTTATAAGCTATTTCACCGTGCTCTTCAAAGCCGTCCAGAACGCTAACCGCTTCCGTCGGGAGCAGCACCTTCTTCAAGAGCGTTTTTCTATCCACTAATGGGCAACCGGTCACGTCGTAGCCGTCCAAATACAGAATGTCGAAAACATTGTAGAAAACGGGCACCTTGATTTCGGCGGCGTGGATATCCGCCCCGCCGTCGAGATTCATTCGCTGTTGCAGCCGGTGGAACGACGGGACGCCTTTATCGTCGAGCGCGACGATCTCGCCGTCGATAACCAACTGCTCGGCCAATTGTTTCGCGATCTGTTCCATGAGGTTCGGATAGCGCTTTGAAATGTCGTTGCCTTTTCTCGTTTCAAGCCGAAGCTGATCTCCGTTCTTAAACGCTATGGCGCGAATTCCATCCATTTTCGGCTCGAAAATCCAATCGGGATGGCTGAAAGGGGCATCGGCGAGCGACGCGGTCATCGGTTCCAAGGTTTTCGGAAACGCTGCCCTTCGCGAACCCACAAGGTCTTCCGGCTTGACACCGGAAGATACGTGAGGCACGGCGTCGGGTCTCACGCCTTTCTTAAAGTCGCCGAGGGTGAGCCCAGAGATAACCGAAGCCTCTTCGATGAGAATATCCCTCTCCGGATTTGCGAATTCGTCGTTGTGCTTGAAGAAAAGCCACTCGTTCTCTTTTTTCATCCGAACGAGCGCGAACGATCCTTTGAGCTTCGACCCTTGAAGAAACACCGAGATTTTGCCCTCTTCGAGCCCCTTTCGCATTTCCTTCTCGGCCTCGTCTCGGTCGTAGAGCAAGATTCTGCCGTCCTCGTCAGGAGAGTAGGTCCCGTTGTCCCACACAATCACCTCTCCGGCGCCGTAATTGCCTTTCGGAATGACACCTTCGAACGATGCGTAGTCGAGCGGATGGTCCTCCACCAACATGGCGAGGCGCTTATCCTTAGGGTTGTAGGAAGGGCCCTTGGGCACGGCCCAGGACTTGAGAACGCCGTCTAATTCGAGCCGCAAATCATAATGCAAAGCTGTGGCGTCGTGCTTTTGAATGACGAACGTTAGAGGGCCGGAGCCGTCCGCCTTCCGAACCATCTTGGGTTCAGGAGTTTTTTCGAACTGCCGTTTCTCGTCATATTTCTTCGGCATGCATTATCAGCTCGCGGCTTTCTTGCTTTCCTTTGCGGGCTGTTTGGCGGCCTCCACGCTTTTCTTCAGCGCCTCCATCAGGTCGGTAATCTGAGCTTCCTTGGGAAGCGGCGCTTCCACAAGCTCCTGACCTTTGGCCTTCGCCTCGATGCGCTCCATTAACGTGCTGCGATACTCGTCTTGAAATTCTTTCGCGTCGAAATCACCTTTCAATAAATCGATGAGCGTGTTAGCCATTTGCATTTCCTGATCGCTAACCTGGACCTTTGGTAGCGCCTTGTCGAGGTCGACGCGGACCTCGTCCGCATAATACAGAGTCTCCAGCACCAACGTTCCCTTCACGGGGCGCAGCATGCATATGTGCTCCTTTTGCCGGATCGAGAATTTGCCAATTCCGACCATGCCCTTTTCCTCCAGCGCCTTGATAAATAGCGCGTATGGCTTGACCCCCTTTTCGTCGGGGTCGATCGTGTAGGTTCGGTCGAAATAAACCGGGTCGACGCTGCCGGCGGGGACGAAGCGGGTCACCTCTATTGTGTGTTTGGAAGGCACCGGAAGGTCCTCGAGGTCCTTTTCGTCTAAGACGACGTATTGGCCTTTCGAATATTCGTAGCCCTTCACGATCTCATCCTGCTCCACGGCGCGCTCATGCACCGGACACCACTTAACATACTTGATGCGGCTCTTGCACTCATCGTGAAGCTGGTTGAACGAAATGTCGTTCTCCACCACACCCGTGAAAAGCTCGACCGGAATGCTTACCATTCCGAAGCTAACTACTCCCTTCCAAATCGGTCTTGCGGGCATATCGATGGGTTCCTCTTGTACCGATAGTTTACGCCAGCGTGCGCTCATCGTGCCAGCAGGCGCAGAACTCCTTTCTCTCCTCTTGCCGTCCTGCCGGCGAGATAAGCTTCCAAAACGGCGGGATGGACGTAGCACTTTCGGCAAACCGCCACCGTGTTGCCGAGCCGTTCAGCGACAACCTCGATTGCCCCGACGACGTTCGATCTAGCCTCCTGATCCGACTCGCCGGGCCGATTTCGGCTAGAGCTTCCGCCGCGAGAACCGTTCCCGCCCACGTTCGAAAATCCTTCGCAGTGAAATCTTCACCTGAAATTTAACGCAGGTATTCGGTGACTGTCGATCCAAGCAGGAGGTATGGCGAGCGCCTTGATTCGGGCCAGGTCGTCATGATCCGATACGCGTTTGCCGTCCTGGTCGACGTAACGGAACTTGCCGGGCGATCCTTGGCGACGGATGTCCGGTTTGGTGTCCGCGAAGTACAGCAGTCCACCCGCTTTGGCAGACTCGGCCGGATCGGTGGCGATGGCCACCAATATTCGCTACGCCGCTCAGGCCATCGGAATATTCAAACCGCTCTTGCGAGCCGTTTCTAGGGCCAATTCATAGCCCGCATCGGCGTGGCGGAGGACTCCTGTCGCCGGGTCGGAATCGAGCACGCGGCGGAGGCGCTGTGCGGCTTCCGGCGTGCCGTCGGCCACGATCACCATGCCCGCGTGCTGCGAATAGCCCATGCCAACGCCACCCCCATGGTGAACTGAGATCCACGACGCCCCATTGACGGCGTTGATGAGCGCGTTCAGGAACACCCAGTCGCTGATCGCGTCACTGCCGTCCTTCATCGCCTCCGTTTCGCGGTTCGGCGATGCGACGGAGCCGGTATCCAGATGGTCTCGGCCAATAACGATGGGCACTTTGCTTCGGCCGCTTGCCACGAGATCGTTGATGATGAGCCCCAGACGCTTTCGATCGCCCAGCCCCAACCAGCAAATCCGCGCCGGCAGTCCCTGGAAGTTCACTTGCTCGGACGCCATCCGAATCCACCTGCAAAGCGACTCGTCGTCCGCAAAGCTCTCCAATATCGCTTCGTCGATCACGTGAATGTCGTTCGGATCGCCCGAGAGCGCCGCCCATCTGAACGGCCCCTTGCCTTCGCAGAACAGGGGTCGGATGTAGGCGGGCACAAAACCTGGGAAGTCGAAAGCGTTCTCCACGCCGTTGTCCTTGGCGACCTGACGGATGTTGTTGCCGTAGTCGAAGGTCTCGGCGCCACGTTTCTGCAATTCGAGCATCGCCTTCACGTGTTTGCAGATCGACCTGTTCGCTTTCCCAATGTACTTCTCGGGATTGTTCTTGCGCAAAGCGGCAGCCTCTTCCAAGGAGTAGCCGGACGGAATATAGCCGTTCAAGACGTCGTGGGCGCTGGTCTGATCGGTCAGCACATCGGGAACAACTCTGCGGCAAACGAGTTCGGGCAGTACGTCCGCGACGTTCGCGCAAAGACCCACGCTGAGCGGCTTTTTGCTTTCGATTGCCTCCCGGCACATGGCGAGCGCGTCATCGAGCGTTTCCGCGGACGCATCCAAGTACCTCGTTTGGAGCCGCTTCTCGAGTCGGCTCGGGTCGACTTCGATGCAAAGCGCCACGCCGCCGTTCATCGTCACGGCGAGCGGCTGGGCGCCGCCCATACCCCCGAGGCCGGCGGTTACCGTCAGCTTCCCGGCGAGCGAGCCTACGAACCTCTTCCTTGCAAGCGCGGCGAACGTCTCGTAAGTGCCTTGCAGAATGCCCTGCGAGCCGATGTATATCCACGAGCCGGCGGTCATCTGGCCGTACATGATCAGGCCCTTCTTGTCGAGCTCGCGGAATACGTCCCACGTCGCCCAATTCGGCACAAGGTTCGAGTTCGCAATCAGAACCCGCGGCGCGTCCGGGTGGCTCTTGAGCACGCCCACCGGCTTGCCGCTTTGAACGAGGAGCGTCTCGTCGGATTCTAAAGCAAGCAGGCAGCGAACGATCCCCTTCAACGCTTCCCAGTTCCGCGCAGGCTTGCCGATGCCGCCGTACACGACCAAGTCCAACGGCCGCTCCGCGACCTCGGGATCGAGGTTGTTGAGCAGCATCCTCAGCGCCGCCTCCTGAACCCACCCCTTGCAGTTCAGTTCCGCCCCACGAGGCGCCGACACGAACATCGCCTCCGTCGCCTCCAAAATCTCCCCAATCGCCGTCGATAACGCAGGCATGCCCTGATTATGGCAGTCCGGCAGTCTCACTTCAGGTTACGAGACGCTCGAACTGGTGCTTTGACGCGTTCCCCGAAGGCGTACTCGTCAAGGGCCAGGTCTTGCAGGCATTGGGCCCAGTTGGTGACGAGTTGCTTTTGCGCCCATACAAGCTGCCCGATTTTGCGGCGCACGAGCACGCGGAGGTACGACTCCGGCCACGCTTTCACAGAAGGCCGTGTCGCCAACATCCGGGTGTGCATGACCTCCCCAAAAATCAACCTACGCGGGTCGTCTCTCGGGTTCGTTGAGATTGGGAGTCGTGCCCACCCAGCTCGGGCGCCGGGAATGCCCTCTTCAACTGGGTGATCGTCGCAGATCGAATATCGGCATGCTCGGCTTGCACCGAGATTCCGAGGCCGTCCCGCTTGAGGAACCCCAGGTTGGTCTCGTTTCCCGTCAGCAGAAAGTCGGTCATCGCTACACGATAAACCCTCGAGGAATCGAGAGCGGCGGAGCCGATCATCCAAATCCCGTCCGCTGACCGAGTCACGCGAGCAGTCTGCAGGTAGCCCCCCGTTCCCTTGTTGGCGAGCCCTTGATCGAGCGCGCGCAAGAGCAGATCGCCTTTCATCTCGACCGACCACACCTTCCCGCCGAAGGGAAGCACGCGGATCACGTCGTACTCGGTCAGCGGCCCAGGCAGCAGTACGTCGTCGATGCGGATCGAGCCGCCGTTGTAAATCGCAAGCTCCGTCCCGGGCGCGGCTGCGAGCATGCCTTCCGCGATCAGCTTGGACAGGTTCGTCGGGCGATTGCGCACGCTCGCCTCGCTGCCGTCGAGCGGTTCCGTAACGTCCGCCACCTTGCTCGCCGGCTCGAAGCCATCCTTGCGAAAGGCGTCGAAGGCGATTTTCACCCACCTGTCGACCTCCGCCTTTACCCGGCGGTCCTCGGGGATTTTTGCGGTCAGGCGCTGAAGTGACGACCGGATGAGCAGGGACCGCGACTTCGGATTGAACGAAAAGTCATGCACGAAGACCGAGCGTGCGTTCGCATCCGCTTTGTAAATCCCCGCCAGGCTCCCTATCTCGAGGCGGTGACGCTCGTGCTCATGCCCGCCGATGATCATGTCGATCTCGGGAAAGGCCTCCGCGAGCCGCAGATCGTCCTCGTAGGCGAGGTGCGTGATGGCGATCAGCACATCCACCTTGGGCCGCAGCTCGCGGACCTGTTGTTCGGCCGCCACAAGGAAGTCGGTATAGCGTACGTAATCCTTGGGGTTGCTCGGGATGGTTAACCCAAAGAAGCCGACCCGCACCTTCGCGCCGCCCTTCTCGATCGTCTCGATGTGGCTCGCGTTCACCTTGGGAAACATATGGTTCTGCGCGTCGAGCACGTTGCTCGATATCCAGGTGAAGCGCGACTCGTTCAGCCGCCTCTTGAATTGGTCGAAGCTCACGTCGAACTCGTGGTTGCCAAAGGTCACGAATCGAACCGGGAGCGCGTTCATCACCGCGACCATCTGGCGGCCCGCGAGCCGCTCGCCGTCGACCACCGCGGTGCCGAGGGCGGACGGGCTGAAGAAGTCGCCCGCCACGACGATGAAGGTGTTGGGGTTGCGCCTTTCCAGACGCTCATAGACCGCCTTGACCCGCGCCATCCCACCCTCTCCCGAGATCGGCGTAATCTCGTAGACGTCGTTGAGCTGAAGCAGGGTGAACCCGACCTCAGGTTTGCCAACCGCTTTCTCGGATAGTGCCGGCTTCTGGGCCCCCTGCGAGGCAGACAACTGCAAGGAGTGATGCGAGCATGCCTCAGTTTGACCGAATTGTGGGCCCAGGTGATTGTCGTTTTTGGCCGATGTAGCGGCGGGCTGGGCGTCGCTGAGTGGGCAGGCTGCCCACACCGAGGAAGGGTTGTGGCATCAAAGCACGGCCTTCACCGCTGTCGTCGTCAGCGTTTGATCGGTTTCCAGATAAGCGGATAATTACCGCCGAGTAGTGTGTAAGCCCATCCGACAATGTTGCCTTCTTCGTCGATGCCGGTCGCAGTGCAAGAGGCGCCAGCGATGGATTCGGGTAAGAAATCAACTAGCTTAACGAATTGCGGTGGATCGCCCACCCATGCCGCGGCGAAATTCTCGCGGTAGCAACAACTCACCCAAACGTCGTACGATCCAACGTGGACCTCGCCATTCGTACCATTAGCAACCCCGCTGTCGACCTCGCCTCCTACGACCTCGGGTGGGATTGGCAGGCGCTGAAAGCGCAGGCCCTCGATTCTCCAAACGACTTCCCACGGGCCTCCTACTGGGTTGGCCCGGTCGGCCGCTTCGCCGACAATAGTATTGGCATGGATCGCATGGGCAAGGCTCCTACGAACGCTCAGTGGAACGGGAAGCAATCGCATACTTTCGGCGGTTCCAGTCCACATAACAGCCATCTCTGATCCATATAGCTCTTTTACGTGTCCTACCTGAACCTGACCCCAAACAGCACTGGCTGCCGACTCTTCGTAGATGTTAAGATGAAGGTCTACGGCCGACTCGGCGGAACCTCGCCACAACAGCGCGTGAAGTTGGGAATTATAAAATGGGACATATGTGGAAAGAAAATTTCCGACGCCCGAGCCAACTTGCGAGTTTTCGTGCATGCCGAAAACAGCTGACTGATAAAATCCGCTAGGGTGAATTTGGATGCTACGGCGGCCGTTATCTAACCAAAGCATGGCGTATGAGCTGTTCGGGATGTGGGCCCCTCCCTGCATGTTAACAGTTACCGCAAATCCGTGCGTTTGCTGCGAGGATAGCAAACGAAAAGTGTGATTCGGGCCCTCCCAGACACAAGCTCTGACGTTACCGCCAGGCGGATAGGCATCACCTACGACCTTGCCATTCGCTATTGCGCTAGGACGCGATTCAAAGCCCTCCGGAAGTGGCAGGATTTCACACGTGTATTGCGCTTGCGCGGCCGTAAGAGTCAGCAAGCCGATCCAGACAGCTATTGATCTCATATTGGCTCTGCTTCGATTGTACTGCATGTGTGACAGTCTGGGGTTCGCCTTTCTCCCACTGCCCTAAGAGCTCAACTTGCCACTTCGACGTAAGCTACGGACGATCCAGGATTGGGGATTTCTTCGCCGTCGGCTTTGGCCGACTCGATCCAAAGCTCGATTGCCTCGCGGATGTGTTCGATTGCTTCTTCGCGCGTCGCCCCCCAACTCACGCAACCGGGCAAGTCTGGAGCGCTTACGGAATAGCGCCCGTCGTCTTCCGCTTCCAACACAATCGGATACTCGGTCATAGTCGTATGCCTGCCTTCTTCAGTATATCACGCAGCGTCCCCCTTTGGAAGGTCTCCTTGGTGCATAGGAACGATGACTCTGCCCGGGCTTTCGGTGTGCTTATATACGGCATGCGAGCCTCGTTGCCGATCCTTTCGCCAGCCTTCTCCCTGGATAAGAGCAACAGCCTCCTTCGCAGTCACGTTCGCTATTATCCACCGCGATACTCGTCACCCGTCAGCTCGTTTTCGGAGTTGATTCCACCAAACCGAAGTCAGCTCCTGTCGACGGTCGTCCTTCCGTTGCTATAATCGGCAATGCCGTCCACTTCTTCGCAAATGCTTCCGCTGGGCACGCCCACCCCTGACTTCAGCCTTCCCGATCTCGATGGGAAGGTGGTAAGCCTCGGGGACTTCAAGGATGCCCGCGCGCTCCTCGTGATGTTCGTTTGCAATCACTGCCCGTTCGTGGTGCATGTCAAAGCCGAACTTGCGCGGCTGTACGACGATTACGCGCTCGGGGTGGGCATCGTAGCGATAAACTCCAACGACGCCGACGAGTATCCCGAAGACTCGCCGGACGCCATGAGACAGCGGGCAGAGGAATGGGGCTGGAAGTTTCCCTACCTCTACGACGAGCACCAAGCCGCCGCAAAGGCCTACCGAGCCGCATGCACACCCGACTTTTTCCTCTTCGACGCAGACCGCAAGCTCGCTTATAGAGGGCAGCTCGACGCCAGCCGCCCCGGCAACGGACAACCGGTAACCGGAGCCGACCTAAGGCACGCGCTCGAAGCCGTCCTCGAAGGTGAAATGCCGAATGAAGTGCAGGCTCCGAGCATAGGCTGCAGCATCAAGTGGAGGCCCGGAAACGCGCCGAATTACGCCATGGGCGACCTCTAAGTGCCGCGAACCCTGATCGCGATCGACGGGACGCTCGTTCTCGGGGAAAGCACCGGTGACTCGACGTACTGGACCGGGTTGCTCTCAGGACTCGCGGAGGTTGAATCCGAGTTCGAGTTCATCCTGCTCTCCGATTGGAGCAAGCCACCGAATCTCGACTTGCCCGAAGAGCGGTTCAGCTGGTTGAAACTGCCTAATAGGGGGCGACGATGGTTCAGCCACGTTACGATGCCTCTCGCGGCAAGGAAGCTGGGCGCGAGCGCCTTTCACACGCAGTACACGCTCAGCCCGCTCGCCCGCAGCGGCATAACGACGATCCACGACGTGAGCTTTTTCATCGGCCCGCAGTGGTTCAAACCGAAGGACCGTTTCCTGCTCCAAAAGTCGACGCCGATTTCCGCACGGCGCGCAGCGAAGGTGATCACAGTGAGCGAAACCAGCAAGCGCGACATCGTACGCTTCCTTAGGGTGCCGGAGGATAAAGTCGCGGTCACGTACAACGCCGCTCAACCGCACTCCCGACCCACCGAGCCTGGGCCGGTGTTGAAGGCGCTCGGCATCGAACGGCCCTACCTGCTGACCATCGGCGCTCGGTGGCCACGGAAGAACATCACGCTTGCAATCGAAGCCGCGGGGCTCCTTCCCGAGCCGCTGCCCCACAAACTGGTCGCGATCGGTAAGGAGGGGTGGGGCGCGGTAGGCGGGAACCCGCGCGTGATCTCGACGGGATACCTGCCCGGCGAGTTGCTGCCGGCCGTCTATTCCGGCGCCGATCTGTACCTGTTTCCCAGCCACTACGAGGGCTTCGGCATCCCGATGCTGGAGGCATTCGCCTGCGGTACTCCCGTGCTCTCATCGAAAGGCGGCGCGCTGCCCGAGGTATCCGCGGGCGCTGCCGAAATCATGAGTGACGCAACTCCGGCGGCCTGGTCGGCAAAGATACAGGAACTGCTCGCGGATTCGAGTAAGCTTGCCCAAATGAGGGAGCGGGGCTTTGCCCGCGCCGCGCAGTTTTCTTGGAAGGAAACCGCGCGGCGCACCCTCGAAGTATACCGCGAGGTTTGCCAATGATCGACGATTTTCTGCTTGAAGTGCTAGCCTGCCCGCGATGCGAATCCCGTCCGCATGTAAAGCTGCAAGGTAGTTTGCTCGTGTGCACGGAGTGCGGTTATGGCTACCGGATTTTCGACGAGATCCCGCAAATGCTGCCCGAGGACGCCATCCCGCCGGACGAGGTAAAGAAAGAAAATGGCTGAGCCCAAACGTGTCCTCGTTCTCCATGGGCCCAACCTCAATCTGCTTGGATATCGCGAGATGAACGTGTACGGTGCGAAACCGTTGGAGGATATCGACGAAGACATCAAGAAGCGCGCAGGAGACATGGGAATCGAGGTTCGGATTCTGCAATCCAACAGCGAAGGCCAGCTTATCGACACCATCCACGAACACCGAACCTGGGCGGGCGGCATCATCATCAACCCCGGCGGCCTCAGCCACTATTCGATCTCGCTGAGGGATGCGCTGGCGGCCGTGAGAATGCCCGTTGTGGAAGTGCACGTGACCAATATTTTCAGCCGCGAGGAGTTCCGGCGCACGTCGGTGATCTCGCCAGTGTGTATCGGGATCATCAGTGGGTTCGGCGGGTTCGGGTACCTATTGGCGCTCGAGGCGGTCGCCGACGTGATGGAGGCGACAGTATGAGTCAGAGCCTCGAGAAGCTCCGTTCGCGAATGTCGGAGGCCGGCATCGACGCGATGCTCGTCACCGCCATCGACAATGTCCGCTGGCTGACCGGATTCTCAGGAAGCTCCGGAGCGGCCCTGGTCACGCAAAGCGACGGCATCTTTATCTCCGACAGCCGCTACCGTGAACAAGCGGGCGAGGAGGTTCGGGGCCTTCCGGTCGAAATCTACCAGAGCCCGAAGTCGCTGGCCGAAACGATGGCCGAAGCGGCTAAGAACCTCGGGCTTCCTAAGCTGGCGTTCGAGGCCGAGCACGTTTCGGTGGCGACGTTCAACTCCTGGAAGGAACGGTTCAACGGCGTCGCTCTCGAGCCTGCTTCGAATATCGCGGACCAGCTGCGCATGGTGAAAACGGCCGAAGAGATCGAGAAGATCAAGGCAGCGTGTGGCGTCGCCGATTCCTGCTGGAGCCATGTTCAGCGTATGCTCCAACCGGGAGTCTCCGAGTACGATATCGGCCTCGATATAGAGTTTTTCATCCGGCGGCTGGGCGCACAGCTCGCCTTCTCGCCGATCGTTGTGAGCGGGCCGCGCAGTGCCCGGCCCCATGGCTACCCGAGTGAGCGTAAGCTCGAGAACGGCGACTTCGTGACCATGGACTTCGGGGCAAACGTCGACGGCTACAACAGCGACATTACGCGCACCATAGTCATCGGAGAGCCGACGAAGAGGCACCGCGAGATATGGAACGCCGTTCTCGAGGCGCAACTCGCCGCGATCGATGCCATCCGGCCCGGCAAGGGCGCCCAAGAGATCGACGCCCTCAGCCGCGAGGTCTTGGCAAAGTACGACTTTGCCAAGTATTTCGGCCACGGCCTCGGGCATGGGCTCGGCCGCCTCGTGCACGACATCGGCGGAATGAATGCCGTGTCGAAAGACATACTGGAAGAGGGCCAAGTTTGGACCGTCGAGCCGGGCGTTTACATCGAGGCCTTCGGCGGAGTCCGAATCGAAGACGACATCGTGGTTACCGCCGACGGCTGCGAGTTACTCACCCATTCACCCAAGCAAATCAGCCCGACGTAACCCCTACGCTTCAGACCTCCCAAAAGCTCCCTCACTTGCGCGTCCCACGAGCCTTCCATAACCATCGCGCATTCATAATACGGCCTGGCGCTCGAGCGGTTTCAATTGCCCGACCTTCCCGACAGGATTCTGGAAGGCATCGGTTAGCCGGCTCATCACTTCGGCCTTGTACGTCGTGTCGAAATTGCCGGCCAGCTGGTCGCCCTTAGTCTCGATCACCAGCCACCTCTCAACGTCGCCCTGTACCTCCCGGGCAATAAAAAGGTCGGGACAGATGCGGTTCCTGCGCCAGCCTTGCAGCCCATATGCCGAGGACCGAACGAGGTTGCGATACCACCAGGTCACGGCCTCCTGGCGGTCGAGGAAGCAAGCCACCTCGAGTTCCAGGCCGTGCAGTTCGCTTGTGTAGGTAGGACTGAACAGGTTCCTTTCCCAGTCGCTATCGTCTTCTCGGCGGACGCGTTTCGCCCCTGCCC